>JAHEEC010000057.1 GCA_024640885.1 Bacteroidota bacterium
CCTTCTCCGTATATATCCGAAGGACGCAGGCAGCAGCTCTTCAACGACTGGCCGTTGGCCTCCCTGACCAGTTTCTCAGCCAGGAACTTGCTCGTGCAGTAGGATGTGCTGTGCTTTTCCGGGTAGGGGGTCTCTTCATCCACATCCACCAGGGGCCGGCCGTCGAACAGCACATCAAGTGAACTGGTGTAGAGCAACGCTTTCACCCCGCAGGTGCGGCAGGCCTCGATCACATTGGCGGTTCCCTGGAAATTGACCGATAGGATCTCCTCCTCTGATTTTGTACCCCAGTCCACCACGGCCGCCGAGTGGATTACCAGGTCCACTCCACGGCAGGCCCCGGTCACTCCTTCCAGGTCCCTCACATCCCCCCTGATCCAGCTGATCCGGTCATCGTGCATCCCGGGCACCGGTTGCAGGTCAAAAACACGCAGGCTCTTCACAGGAAGCGGCGCATGGAGATCAAGCAGTTCGCGGATCAGTGAGGCCCCCAGAAAACCGGATCCTCCGGTGAGGAGCAGGTGATAGCCTTTTTCAGATGAATTTTCAGGCATCGTTGGATATTAAATGGCAAATTCTATTTTTAAAAGTTGAAAAATAACAATTCTCAAGTGACAAACATGCAGAAACAGATCCATATTCTGAACGGAGGGCCGAAAGAAGGTTATAACGAATTTAAGCACAGGATGTTTACCCTGGCTGACGCCATCATTGACCGCTACAAACCGGAGACGCTGAGGGCCACCCTGACCCTCCAGGATCCTCCCCGGGTATCGGTAATCCCATTCAGACGCAGAAAGGTAGGGGTATTTTCCCTCACGGGTCCTGCCGGAGACCTTCCCGGGTTGATGGCCGGGATGGAGGGGTATGTGGGCGGATACGACGTGGAAGAGGCCATCCCGGTGGCTTATCACAAATCCTGGAAGGACCGTGAACCCACTCCCGGGGTGTGCCTGCTGACCCTCTTTCACGGGAAGCCCGGAATTGACCAGGCCACTTTTATCGACCGGTGGCATAACGGGCACACTCCTCTTTCACTTCGGCTGCATCCCCTATGGAATTATAACCGGAACGTGGTCAAAGGGACCCTTATCCCGTCCTCAAGATGGTATGACGGGATCGTGGAGGAACAATTCAGGAATCGGGGAGACCTGTTGAATCCCTTTAAATTTTTTGGTCCCCCGCTCAGGGTTCCGCTGCATATGGTCCAGGTATACCGGGACACCAACTCCTTCATCGACATGAAGCGAATCGAAACTTACCTGGCCACCGAATACCATTTAAAAAGTTAAATGAATATATTTGGCCCGTCGGTGGAATAAATCCATTTCTGAATGAGAAAAATCCTGTTCCTTTTCCTGGACCTCATGGGACGCTGGCGAAAGTGCTGGCTCAAAGTCACGGGAAAGACCATGGCAGATCTGCAGGACCAGCGGATCGTGTCCGGACAGGCCTGGTCGGAATTCTGTGATGACCTGAAGAGTGCAGGGAACGTATTGCTTTCTCCAGGTGCACCCGGGGATCCCTTCCAGCAGGCGGAAGGCATCCGTTACCTCTCCCGGCTTACCAGGGCAGGGCTGGAAGCATTCGTGGAGTATAATGACCCCCTCTTTCCTGAATTCCGGAGAATGGTTCATGAGACCGTAAAAATGGGAGCGGATAACCCCGATAATTACTACATGAATGCCCAGATCAGCGGCACATATGAATATAAGATCATTGGGAAAAGGAACACGGTGGACCACATCAGTTTCCATACACAGAACGGGAACTATGGAACCACCGGGGGACTGGCCCCCTGCGGAAGGCTCGAAAATGCAGCACTGAAGGTGGAGGAGGATGGCTCCTTTGAAATATACCTGGGCAGGGAGCCCCGGGGCGTGAACTGGCTGAAAACAGAGGAAGCGACCTCCATGGTGATGGTGCGCCAGACCTTCATGGACCGGTTCAGCGAACAACCAGCCGAATTGCAGTTGATCAACCTTTCAGCCCCGGATCATCCGGGTCCCCTGACCGCCGGAAAGGTGGAGGAGGGATTGAGAACAACCTCCCTTTTCGTGGGCGGTGCGGCCATGCTGTTTACACGGTGGGCCAGGGGATTTAAGGATCATACCAATAAACTGCCTCTTTTCGATCCGTCAACCTCCAACGCGGCGGGAGGAGACGACTCCATCATCTATTACCACAGCTACTGGAAACTGGAGCCCGACCAGGTGCTGCTGATCGAAGTGATCCCGCCAGCCTGCGATGCCTGGAACTTCCAGTTAAATAATTTCTGGATGGAATCGCTGGATTACCGCCACTACACCATCAGCATCAACAGGCACACAGCTGTCTGTGAGGCGGATGGAAAGGTAAGGATCGCTGTGGCTCACCAAGATCCCGGGATACCCAACTGGATCGAAACAGCCCACCACAGGGAAGGGACCATGTGCTGGAGGTGGTACCGACTCCACGAAGGGGCCGAACCTGTGGAACCCCTCTGCACCGTTATGAAGTTAAAAGAACCTGGAAGGAATGAGTAAAGAAAGAATAATAAGATCCGGCGACTACCGGAAAAGACCCCTGTGGTTTGATGCGCTGAACGCCTTCTGGAAGAAGGCGCACTCCATGGGGCGCGGACCCTCTCTGGACAAGGATGAGCTGATCAACGCCGCCCGCTACAGCGCCAACCTCCACGATCTTGGAAAGGATTTCTGGGACGAGCCCCTTGAACGGTTGATCCATTCACTGAACCACGAGGCCAGGTTGCATCCCATCGGGCATTTCATCTCCCGCAAGCGCATCATCAACCTCCTGATGGTCAGGTTGCGGGCCGAGTACTGGTTCAAGAAACATCCGGGGATCCTGGAACAGGATATCTACCCACCGCTGGTGATCGTAGGATTACAGCGTACAGGAACCACCAAGCTGCACCGGCTGTTGACTGCTGATCCGGACAACCGGGTACTGAGAAGCTGGGAGGCCATCAACCCGGCTCCCCTGGATAAGGTGATCAATGGAAAGGATAAGCGGATCGGGGCCGCAAGGACCACCGAAAAGGCCTTGCGGATGATGGCCCCCGGGTTTTTCGCCATTCACCCGGTGGAATACTCGGCTCCGGAAGAGGACATCCTGCTGCTTGATGTCACTTTCCTGAGCACCACGCCTGAGGCCACCTCCCATGTGCCCTCCTATGCCACTTGGCTTGAAAAAACCGACCAGTCCTATGCCTATGCCTATGGCGCCCGTTTGCTTCAGCTGCTCCAGTGGCAGAAACCGGGTCAGCGATGGATCATGAAGTCACCCCACCACCTTGAATTCCTGCCGCTGATTGAGAAATATTTCAGCAATCCACGGTTCCTGTGGACCCACAGGGACATTTCAGAGTGCATCCCGTCCTTCCTGAGCATGGTCTGCCACAGCAGGGCCATATTCAGCGACGAGGTCTCCATGGATGAGGTGACAGCACACTGGGTGCGCAAGACCCATTATATGCTTGAGAAGGGGATCGAATTCAGGGAAAAAGGCCACAACCATGAAAAATTCACCGACATCCTCTACGAGGATCTCGTGGAGGATCCCATGGGGCAGCTTGAAAGGATTTACGAAAGGTATGGAGGGATCCCGGCCGGGTTGCGTGAAAGTTTCAGGACAGCAGAGATTGAGAATCCCTACGGAAAGTACGGGCTTCATGATTACAGCCTTGCGGATTTCAGCCTCACGGGCGGGGAGCTTGCTGGCCTGAACTCCTCCTACATGAAGATCTACAACGGGCTTGATCCTTCAAAACGAACCATCCATGCCCCGGGAAAATAAACGGCAGGAGGCCTACGAGAGCCCGGTAAAAGCAATCCTTACAGGGATTACGGATCTGTTTCGCCGGCCGGTTGAGGAACTTGAACTGGAAGGAGTGCCGGACCTGAAGGGCAGGAAGGTCCTGATCACAGGGGCCAGTTCGGGGCTGGGATTTGCCACTGCGGTGGAACTGGCAAGGCGCGGGGCCCGCGTGATCATGGCCGTAAGATCAGGGATCCCCCAGAAAGGCGAGGCAGTAAAGCAGAAAAGCGGATCGGCCCTGGTGGATATGATCCACGTGGACCTCTCCGATCCCGGCTCCATTGACACCTGCATCGCCGGGGTCAAAGAGCGCTTCGGATCACTGGATGTGCTGATATGCAACGCGGCTGTGGTCACCAACCAGAGCCGGACGACAAAGCAGGGCCTGGATGAGATGTTCATGGTCAATTACTTTGCCAAATTTTTACTGATCAACGGCCTCATCGAAAGTGGCTGTATCAGGATGGGTGGCCCTGAAAAGCCAAGGATCATCATCGTCAATTCAGAGAGCCACAGGAACCCGGAGAAAATTGAGTGGGAGGCATTTGGCATCTACGAACCATACGGGATCAAGAAATCGGTTTCCATGTATGGCTATTACAAACTGCTCCTGCTGACCATGGCCAATGAATTGTCACGGCGGCTCAACCCCGAAGGAGAGCCGGCATGTCCTGTAGCCGCATTGTGCCCCGGCCCCGTCAACTCCAATATCGCCAGGGAGAGCCCCGCCCTTTTCCAGCCTCTTCTGAAACTTGTCTTCCGCATTTTTTTCCGCTCCCCCGAAACTGCATGCCGGCCTGTAGTTTACCTGGCAGCTGTGGATCAGCTTCAATCCACCCCCATGGAATACCTGTTCCTGATGCAGCGAAAACCCATGGATGAGAAGGCAACGGACCAGGAAAACGGCCGCAGGCTATGGGAGCTATCCGAAAGGCTCAGGGAAAAAATAGCCGGCAAGGGGGAGTGAAGGATAAAACCTTTTTCAGGACTGCTCCGAGAGGCCCAGGTCATAGATTTCCCTGATATCCTCAAGGTTCCGCTTAAAATCAAAATGAAGGTCGATCAGGTTCCCGTTCTGAACATCGAAGACCCATCCGTGTACGATGGGATATCCCCTGTCCAGGTAGGCGCGCTGCACCACCGCCATCTTCAATACGTTGATGCACTGTTCTTCCACATTGAGTTCCACCAGCCTCTTGTACCTCAGGTCCTCATCCATGAGGGCATTCAGTTCCTTCTTGTGGAACCTGTACACATCCCGGATGTGCCTCAGCCAGGGATTCAGGATCCCCATGTCCTCAGCCTGCATGGCCGCTTTCACGCCTCCGCAAAAATAGTGGCCGCAAACCACGATATGCTTTACATTCAGGTACTCAATCCCGTAATTGATCACACTGATGGCATTCAGGTCCGTATTACCGATGATGTTGCCTATATTGCGGTGGACGAACACCTCTCCGGGTTGCAACCCGGTCAGTTCCTCCACAGTGACCCGGCTGTCGCTGCATCCGATGTAGAGGAAATCCGGATTCTGGCCAATGGCCATTCTTTCAAAAAAGTCCGTATCGCTCGCTTTTTTTTCCTCCACCCATTTCCTGTTATTCTCAAAGATCTGCTCGTAGGTGGTCATAAGGGCGATTTTATGGTTTGATGTGCAATTTACGAAATTCCGCGTCAACCCTCTCATTTCAGTTAAACTCCCCGGTTGCAAATTAACCCGGTTCAGATTTCAGCATTATTTCTGATTTTTTTAGGCCAACTTATTTATCCAGTTTTTGTTAACATCCTCTATTCTAATAAGGTTAAACAGTAACTTGCAGTAACAATCCTTAGGGGATGAAAGGATCCAGTCAGATCAATTGTAACCAAAACTTAACAACCGCTTAATGATCATGTAATGTGGTTGTGGTTCCTTTGCACCAATGAATAACACGTTCCATATGAAAAATAAAACTGCGAACCTTGTCTTCGCAATGCTCCTGGCAGCAGGGACTTTATTTGCCCAGGAGGCTGAAGAGGAGTTCAAACCCCATGGCAAACCCTTCATAAAGATCTATACCAACTACCACAGCACCTTCTCAGGTGGGGAGGTGGACAAGGTCTTTGAGATCCAGCGGGCCTACCTTGGCTACCAGTACCAGCTCAGTCCCAAGATCTCAGGTAAACTGAACCTGGATGTGGGTGATCCTCATTTCGGGGATCTGCAGATGACCGCTTACCTGAAGAATGCGTATGTGCAATATGCCAGCGGGAAACTGGTGGCCCAGATCGGGATGATCGGTCTCCAGCAATATAAAATGCAGGAGGACCTGTGGGGGGGAAGGTACCTCTATAAATCCTTTATGGATGAACACAAATTCGGTCCAAGTGCCGACCTGGGGGCTTTTGTAGCCTACCAGCTCCATAAGGCAGTGGGAGTGGATTTTACACTGGCCAACGGGGAAGGCTACAAGACCCTGGAATCGGATTCCGCTCTCAAAGCCAGCCTGGGGCTCACCGTGACTCCTGTGGAAGGATTTGATGTCCGGGCCTCCTATGATTATATGGGGAGGGATTTCCCCCAGCAGACCCTGGCCCTTTATGCAGGGTACAGCAGGGAGAAGATCAACCTTGGAGCAGAATTCAACCACCAGTTGAACCACCAGATGGGCGCCTCGCATGACCTTACCGGGCTCTCATTCTACGGCTCCTACCAGACAAAAAGAACACGGTTCTTTGGCCGTTATGACAACTTATCTTCCATAGTCATCGGGGGAGATACCGATCCCTGGAACTATGGCAAGGATGGCCAGCTGTTCATCGCCGGCATCGAATTCAACCCGGTGAAGGGACTGATAATCACCCCCAACTACCAGGGATGGATCCCTGCCAACGGAAGTCCCATATCCCATTCGGCCTACCTGAGCCTTGAAATAAAACTTTAGTAAATCATAAAAAATGAAAATGAGACTATTTAGCGTAATTTTAGCAGCATCCCTCCTGGCCGTTTCATGCGGCAGCGGAGGACCGGACGGCAAATCCGGAAGTAAGGAATCAGGCTCCGTAAGCCTCACCGCAGCGGGAGCCACCTTTCCCCTTCCCTTCTATAACCTGGCCATTAAAAACTATTCCAGCAGCACGGGAACCACAATCACCTATGGCGGTGTTGGATCCGGCGGCGGGATCAGGAGCCTGAAGGACAGGGTGGTCGATTTCGGTGCCACAGATGCGTTCCTCAACCAGGAGCAGGAAGGTGAAATGCCGGCAGAAATTTTACATATCCCCACATGCATCGGAGCCGTGGTAATCGCCTATAACCTGCCCGGAATAGAGGGCCTGAAGCTCTCCAATGAGAACCTGCAGGACCTTTTCATGGGGAACATCACCAACTGGAATGATCAAAGGATCGCTTCCACCAATCCCGGGCTCACCCTTCCGGATCTGGCAGTGACCGTGGTCCAGCGTTCAGACGGAAGCGGCACCACCTATATCTTCAGTGATTTCATGAGCAAGATCAGCCCCCGGTGGGAATCCACAGTGGGCAGGGGTAAATCCCTGCAGTGGCCTGTGGGTATCGGAGCCAAGGGCAACCCCGGAGTGGCCGGAACCATCAAGCAAACCAACGGAGCGGTGGGTTATATAGGTTCAGAATTTGCTTTCGCGCAAAAAATCCCCTATGCCCAGGTGGAAAACAGTGCCGGGAACTACATCGCCCCGAACCTTGAATCCATCAGTGCCGCAGCCCAGGGAGAGATACCCGCTGATACCAGGGTGATGCTGACTTGCTCATCTGATCCGGGGGCTTATCCCATCAGCGGATTCACCTGGATCATCCTCTATAAGGAACAGAATTACAACAACAGGACCCAGGCACAGGCCGAAGGAACCGTAAAGTTCCTTTCATGGCTCACGGAAAAAGATGCCCAGGCCCTGGCCCAGCAGGTGAACTATGCGCCACTGCCCGCGAAAACGGTGAACCAGGCCAAAGAGATCCTGAAATCGGTTGTATATAATGGCCAACCCCTTTTACAATAGTTAATGACCTGTAGCACATGAGGATAAACAGCGAGAAAGGAGTGAAGATCCTTCTGTTCCTTTCTTCTCTCATCATCATATTGATCGCATCCGGGATGGTGTTCTCTCTAATGAGGGGCTCCATTCCGGTATTTAAGGAATTTGGTTTTGGGTTTATCTTCTCTCCGGAGTGGAATCCCACCCAGGGCAAGGAGGAGTACGGAGCCCTGGCCTTTATCGCCGGAACCGTGATGACCTCTCTGATCGCCATTATCCTCTGCTTCCCGCTGGCTTTTTCCACCTCACTCTTCATCGGCGAATATTACCGTGGTACGCGGCTCGCCACCATCACGGGCACCCTGGTGGACATGCTGGCCGGGATTCCATCCATTGTATACGGTTTGTGGGGATTTTACGTGCTGAGGCCGCTGATCGTGGACCTGGGACTGAATGCACAGGGTTTTGGCGTTTTCACTGCCGGTGTGGTCCTCGCCATCATGATCATCCCCTATGCCACCTCCATCACCACTGAAATCATCAAGATGGTGCCCAACGACCTGAAGGAGGCGGCATACTCCCTGGGTGCCACCCGGAGGGATGTGATCCTGGATGTGATCATCCCCAATGCGCGTTCTGGCATTTTCACCAGCTACGTGATGGCCTTTGGAAGGGCCCTGGGTGAGACCATGGCGGTTACCATGCTGATCGGGAACGCAAACATTGTTCCCAGGGGCATCTTTGACAGCGGGAACACCATGGCCAGTGTGATTGCCAACCAGTTCGGGGAGGCTGACGGGCTGAAGCTGAGTGCTTTGATTGCCATTGGACTGTTGCTTTTCGTCATTACCGGGATCATTAACGGGGTGGGCAAACTGATCATAAAAAAGTACAGCATATAGAGAAAATGACGAAAGTTGTGCAACACGCGGCAGATAAGACGCTGAAAAGGCGCCTGTTGAGGAACCGCCTCTTCGGGGGCGGGGTGTTTTTCCTCTCCATGGTCACCATTTCACCCATCTTATTGATCATCTACAAGCTGGTGGCCAAAGGATACAGGCAGATCAACCTGGATTTCTTTACAAAAAAGGCACCGGACACCTACGAGGCCATGCTGGCGGTAGGAGCAGGCGAGGTGATTCCCGGAGGGATCCTGAACGGGATCACCGGCACCCTTTTCATGGTGGCCATTGCATCGGTCATTGCCATTCCCGTGGGGCTGCTCATCGGGATCTTCCTCTATGACCAGCAATCAAAAAGATATGCGGGGGTGGTCAGGGATGTGGTGGATATTCTGCAGGGGGTCCCCTCCATCGTACTGGGACTGATTGCCTATTTCTGGGTGGTTAAAAACATCACCAACGGATTTTCGGCACTGGCCGGGAGCACCGCCCTTGCCATCATGATGATGCCATTGATCATCCGGTCCACCGAAGAGACCCTGAAAATGATCCCCGAAACCATCAGGGAGGCCGGTTTCGCCCTGGGGGTTCCCTATCATAAGATCATCCTGCGGGTGCTGATCCCTTCCGGCTTCAGCGGATTGCTTACCGGGATCCTGCTGGCGATTTCAAGGATCATCGGGGAGACTGCCCCCCTGATGCTGACCGCACTGGGGAGTATGCAGGTAAATTTCAACATCGATAAACCCACCAGTGCCGTTCCGCTGCTGATCTGGGAGTTCTACAACGATCCCAACATGGTCGACCTGATCTGGTCCTCCTCCCTGCTCCTGATGATGATGGTGCTGCTGCTGAACCTGGTATCCAGGCAAATTATTGCAAGAAGAAGTTAAACAATGAGTGAACTGATAAAAACAATTGCCAACCCTGTGTTGGAGATCAAGGACCTCTCGGTGGCCTACAACAAGGAGAAAAAGGCTGTGACCGGTGTAAGCGCCGGGATCAGGAAGAACAGGGTTACCGCCATCATGGGTCCGTCCGGATGCGGTAAAAGCACCCTTCTGAGGGCCATCAACAGGATGCACGATCTCTATCCCAACATCGAAATCGAGGGGGAAATTTTCCTCAATGGGGAGAATACCTCCGAGATGTCCACCATTACGCTGAGGCGGAAGATCGGGATGGTTTTCCAGCGCCCCAATCCATTCCCCACCATGAGCATCCATGACAATGTGATCGCCGGGTACAAACTGAATGGCATTCGCCTGAAGAAGAGCGAAAAGAATGAGATCGTGGAACAGTCCCTTCGCGATGTGGCCCTTTGGGACGAGGTGAAGGACTCCCTTTTGAAAAAGGGGACCTTCCTGTCGGGCGGACAACAGCAGCGGTTGTGCATCGCCCGTGCCCTGGCGTTCCGGCCGGACGTGATCCTTCTGGATGAACCCACTTCTGCCCTTGACCCCGTGGCCACCAAAAAGGTGGAAGAGCTCCTGATCCAGTTGAAAGAGCACTATACCATCCTGCTTGTGACCCACAACATGTCCCAGGCTGCCCGTATCTCCGATTTTTCAATGTTTATGTACCTTGGAGAGCTGATCGAGTACGGGAAAACCAAAGATATGTTCATTAACCCGGTGGATAAGAGGACCGAGGAGTATCTGACCGGAAAGTTCAGTTAACCAAATAAAATGAGTGATGACAACCAATAAAGACTTTGCCATACAGAAAATAGAGAAAGAGTTTGAAAAACTTTCGAACCTGGTTCTCCGGCAGCTCCAGTTGCTTCATGATCTGCTCACAAGCGACAAAAAGGAGCAACAGGATGAAATCTTTCAGTTGCTGGTCAAAAATGAACAGAAGATCGACAAATACGAAGTGGAGCTGGACGACAGCATCATCAAAACCATTGTCCTCTACCAGCCCATGGCCTCTGACCTGAGGAGGCTGTTTGCCATTTACCATATGACCATCAACCTGGAACGGGTGGGCGACCTGGTTCAGAAGATTACCTGCACCTACCTGGAACTTAAGGATTACGGTTTCCTTGAGGAATCCACCCAAGCCATGCTTGATATGCTGAAGATCACCTCCAAGATGGTGAGCAAGTCCCTCCTCTCCTTCATCAACAGGGACCGGGATGTGGCAGCCCGGACCCTCTTGACCAATACCGCCTTCGATGAGATGAACAAGAAACTCCTGAAGAAAACCATAAAAGCGGCCGGACTTCCAAAAAAGAGCCAGGTTGTGTTGAACAACCTGGTGGATATGAGGACCATGCTTGCCTCCATTGAACGCATCGGCGACCATGCCACTAACATCGCCGAGGCATCCATTTATGCCATTTCGGGATCAAACATCAGGCACCAGGAACCGAAAAAAGAATAAATTGTGTGATGAACCGCAAAAAACCCAGAATCACCTGGAATGAATAATTCGGAATACAGAATATTGATCGTGGATGACGAGGAGGACCTTTGCGAGATCCTGCAGTTTAACCTGGAGGGGGAAGGCTTTCAGACTGAGATCGCCTATTCTGCAGAGGAGGCCCTGACCAGGGACCCGGGTTCCTTTCACCTGATACTGCTGGATGTGATGATGGGTGAAATTTCCGGCTTTAAATTTGCACAGCAACTGCGAAAAGAGATGGGGCTCTCCATCCCCATCATATTTATCACTGCCAAAGCGCAGGAGGACGATCTGCTCACCGGGTTCAGCCTTGGAGCGGACGATTACATCACCAAGCCTTTCTCCGTGAAAGAGGTCCTGGTGAGGGTCAAAGCAGTCTTGAAAAGGAGCCCCGCCGAGACCATCGCCGTGGACTCCCGGATGGTGGTGGATGCTCTTGATCTGAACCTGAAAAAAAGGAGACTCAAGATCAGGAATGTGGAGGTTGAACTTACCAGGAAGGAATTCGATATCCTGGCTTTGTTGATGCAGCGGGAAGGGTACCTCCTTTCAAGGGAGGAGATCCTTCAAAGGGTTTGGGATGAAAGGACCATCGTCACCCAAAGAACCGTGGATGTGCATGTGACCCGCCTGAGGAAGAAGCTTGGGGAATACGGGAGATACATCAGGAACAAACCGGGGTACGGATATGCTTTTGAAATAAAAAACAAATAATAAGAGGACCTGAAATGTTACATTCATTGAGCTTCAGACAAAAGTTATTCATCACGTTCGCCGTCATTTTTATGGTGTTTACGCTGATGGTCCTTGGATTCCAGTATAACCGCGAAAAGGAGTTCAGGAAGGATCAGCTGGAAAATACCCTGGACAATATCACCGAACTGGCCAACAATTTTATCATTAAGCAGTCCCTGCAGGATTCCGGCACGTTTGGCAGGATGGATTCGCTGATGGAGATCCTGCCCGGTCCTGATGCCAGGGTGACGGTGATCAGTCCCAGGGGGGTGGTGCTCTATGACAGCGAGGTGAGCGAACTTGGCTCCATGGAGAATCACCTGGAGCGTCCGGAGATCAGGTCTTCCGTAGCTTACGGCCATGGCTCCAATATCAGGGAATCGGCCACCACCGGGAACATGTACTACTATTATGCAAAGTTCTACACCAATTACTTCATCAGAACCGCAGCCCTCTACGATGTAAGTGTCAGGGATTTCCTGCACGTGGAAAAAATATTCCTGATCTATCTTCTCCTGATGTTCCTGGTCACCTCGTTGGTCCTTCTCTTCATCACCCGCAGGTTTTCGGAGAGCATCACCAAGCTGAAGGATTTTGCCATCAGGCTAAGACGCGGGGATGAGCTTAACCAATCCATCTCATTTCCCAGGGATGAACTGGGCACCATCAGCAGCCAGATCACCTCCATGTACAAAGAACTGAACGAGGCCAAAAAGGATATTTCCATTGAAAAGAACAAGCTTTTCAGCCATTTGAGCGCCCTGAACGAAGGGGTGGCATTTTTCTCCCCCGCCAAGGAAAAAGTGCTGGCCAATAACCACTTTATCCAGAATCTGAACCTGATCTCGGACCAGTCCACCATCTCGGCGGAGAAGATCTTCAAGATCCCGGAAATGGAACCAATCGTTGGTTTCATTGACATGCACCTGCAACAAACCGGGGAGCCCGTCTCCGGGGATCTGCCACAGACCGAGATCGACCTGCAGAAAGGAAACCGCTATTTCAATGTGAAATGTGTCTTCTTCCAGGATAAAAGTTTTGAGATCGTGATCACCGACACCACCAAACTTGAAAAACGAAGGCTGATCAAGCAACAGATGACCTCGAACATTGCCCATGAGCTAAAGACCCCTGTGGCCACGGTCATGGGGTACCTTGAAACCCTGCAACGAAACAGTCTCACGGCCGAAAAGCAGAAATACTTCATCGACAAGGCCCATGCACAGGCCATCCGGCTCTCGGAACTCATCGAGGATATCTCCACCCTGAACCGCATCGAGGAAGCGGGTGATAACTTTGAATTTGAGCGGGTTAAGCTTCGGAATGTGGTGTCAGAGGTACGGGAACAACTGCAGTTGCAGCTGGATGAACATCACATCAGTGTCCAAATGGACCTGTCAAAGAAGATTGAGGTCAACGGGAACAAATCCCTGCTTTACTCGGTGTTCTACAACCTGTTCGACAACGTGATCAAATATGGCGGGGACCACATTGAGGTCCACCTGGCCAGTTACCTGGAGGACAAGAAATACTACTATTTCTCCTTTGCCAACACCGGGAACGAAGTGGATGAGAAGCATCTATCCCGCATATTTGAGAGGTTTTACCGGATCGATGACGGGAGGTCCAGGAAAACAGGCGGGACAGGCCTGGGCCTGGCCATCGTCAAAAATGCCATCCATCTTCACAACGGGGAGATCTCGGCCAGGAAGTATAAAGAGAAAGGGCTGGAATTCCTTTTCTCTCTGGGTAAATAGCTAGAGCTTCAACTCACCCCAGCCTTTCCTGTATTCCCTTTTGATGAACTGGTTGGCCTGTTCGAAATTGGTGATCCGCATATTTTCACCGTCCCATTTGTAATTGATGTACCTGCCCGGGAACTCAAATCCTTCCATTTCACCATAGACCGGATCCTGGCGTACCACTTTCTCCCGGATGTTAAAACTTCGCAGCAGGAGATTGCCCATCAAAACGGTCTCGGTGAGCGGACCTGCATATCCCACGAAGGGCGAATCCACTTCCGCATTGCCATACCCGGCAATGCATGCATCGATGAACTGCCAGTAATGGCCATCCATGTCCCCTTCGACCCTGGGGTATTTCTTGGGTACATTCACCTCATCATTCCTGCTCAGCGGCAGCAGGATCGGGTTGCGTCCGCCCCAGCCACAGGCCGCCTTGCCCCTGGTCCCGATAAAGAGGGTGGCGCCCTCGTAATCACCGATCCCGGGCCAGTCCCCCATGATCTCGTTCATATTCGAATCGGGATCCAGTTCATCGGGGAACTCGGGGGTGATGCCCCCATCCATCCAGAACAGATCCAGCGGCTTCCCGTTCTTCAGTTGATACCTGAATTTAATGGAGCTGGACACCGGTCCGCTCTCGGGATAGAGGGCCTCCTCGAAGATCCCGCTGTAGACTGTGCTGGCGCTGCAGGAGACCTCGGTGGGATAACCCAGCTCCAGCAATTTGAAGGGCGGCCCGATAATGTGGCACCCCATGTCACCCAGCGCCCCGGTTCCGAATCGCCACCATCCGCGCCAGTTGAAGGGGACCAGGTTATCGATGTAATCGGTCTCCTGTGCCGTCCCCAGCCACAGGTCCCACTTCAGCTCTTTGGGCACCGGGGGCCTGGAGGTGGGCCAGGCTATTCCCTGTGGCCAGACGGGCCGGTCGGTCCAGCAGTACACTTTCTGAATCTCACCCAGCACATCCGCCTCAATCCACTCCCTCAGTGTACGCATCCCTTCTCCCGAGTTGCCCTGGTCACCCATCTGGGTCACCACCCTGTATTTCTCCGAAGCCTGGGTGAGGATCCGCGCCTCGTAAATATCATGGGTGAGGGGCTTCTGCAGGTAGAGGTGCTTGCGCAGCTGCATGGCAGCCAGTCCCACCACCGCGTGGTTGTGGTCTGGGATGGCCACCGTGACGGCATCAAAATTCTTGCTCTCTTTTTCAAACATCTCGCGCCAGTCGTGGTAGAAGGGCGCCTTGGGGAACTCTTTCCTCCGGGGGGCCGCCATTCGGTCGTCCACGTCACAGAGGCAGGAGATCACCGCATTTTTCTTGGGTGCATTCACAAAACGATCGATATCGTAAGCCCCTTCCCCACCGCATCCGACAGCGGCAATGTGCAACTTGTCGCTGGGCACCACATGGCCCAGCCCACTGATGGTATGGCTCGGGAGGATGGTAAAAGCCGCGGATCCGGCAGCGGCCACTTTAACAAATTTTCTGCGGGTGAGGTTCCCCTGCTCCCCGGATTGAATGGATTTCTTTTTCATGGATCAACTTGTTTTGATTTTACAAATGTTGTGGATGATGCTCCGGTTTCAGCGCAGGGATTTCACCGCGATCTCTTTGTAGAATACCACATTTTCGTCGTCGTGGTTCTGCACTCCCATATAGCCATATTCGGGCCGGGGGCCCCGGTAGGGCTCAAAATCAAAGACCCTTGGCGGAACGGGATCACCCTCGGTAAAATCAGTCACCTTCACCCCGTTCAGGTAGACAATGGTATGCACACCGTCAAGGATGATCTCAAAGGTGTTCCACTCCGGGCCGGGTTTGCCCATGTGGGGTACAAGCGGCTTTGTAAGCGAGTATAGCATGCCGGTGGAGTGGTACTCTGTCTCGCCCGAATCCTCCGGCCGGTTATCGACCTGGACCTCGTAGGCATACCAGACCGGCATCCACTCCTCCCAGGGTTCGATGGGGATGCGGATAAACACCCCGGAATTGCTGTTGCTCTTTTCCATCTTAAATACCACCCTGAACTTGCAGTTCCCGAATTTCTCCCCGGTCCAGTACAACAGTCCCATGCCTCCGTGGCCACGGATCATGCCATCTTCCACCGACATGGACCCGCCCCCCACATGCTTCCAGCCGGTGAGGTCCTTTCCGTTAAACAGTTGCCGCCACCGGGCCGTATCTCCTGCCTGGAACGAATTCTCCTGCTCCGCGGAGTCCGGGGATCCGGATGCTTGTGGCCCTGAGGCGCTGAGGGTTATTGAAAAGATGAACAGAAGTCCGGCCGCCATGTGCAACGGGGCCAACCGGAGTTTTGAGATTGTGGAGTATTTCATGGAATTGGTTATGAAGTTAAAAAAAATGAGCGTTCTATCAGGCTGGTTCCTGGACTGGTTTCTTCCTCAGGGTTGCATTCTTTACAATGGGCTTTGCCCAGAAGCTGATGCTCAGGATGTATGCAAGTGGCAGGTAAAGGACTACCATCCCCAGTTGCAGACCCATCATGTCTTTCAGCCTGCCGATGAGCAGGGAAAAAATGGCCCCGCCAGCAATGGCGGTACACAAAATACCCGCGAATGAACCATGGTACTTTGTAATGCTGTTCAAAGCCAGGGAGAAGATGATGGCGTACATGACCGACAGGCAAAAACCGAGCGCGGCGAAGCCAAACAGTGCAAATTGTGCACTTCCGAAAAGGGAGGCGGTCAGGATCACCAGTGCAGCACCGGCAAAAATACCCAGCACCAGTTTGCTGTCAAGCAGCTTCAGCAGGCCCAGCCCGAGAAAACACCCGACGGTCATCATCCCCCAGAAGAGCCCAACCGTTCTTGCTCCTTCCACCTCGGGCCTGAAACCATGGTAGGTCCTGAGGAACTCCGAGATCCAGTTGGCAATGCCCTGTTCAGCTCCCACGTAGGCAAAAATTCCCAGGAAAAAGAGGATGACTTTCCTTTGCCTGAACAGCTGCAGATGTGTCTCCCAGGCTCCCACAATTTCATCCTCCTTGCGGATCACTTTTGGAAACTTCGAGAAAAGGATGATGGCCAGCATCAGAAAACTTACCAGGGAAAAAACAAGGTAAATGGAGACCCAGGGCAGTGCACCGGGTGTCAGTGAAGAGATCAATCTCAGGAATAATCCGTCCTGAACCCCGGGATTGGATAGGTGCGTTACCAGGTATGAATATACAAAGGGGCTCAGGAAGGAGGCAGCACCGAAAACAAGCTGAGCGATCACAGAATTGAAGGCGAAATGCTCCTCCCCTCCCACAACCCTTAACAGGGGGTAGAGGGCCACCTGGAGAAGGGCCATGCCACAGCCAATGAGGAACAGGGAGCACAGGAATACCGGGAAAACGGGAAAGAGGGAGAAAAGGACCGCCCCCGAGAACGCAAGGATCCATGCCGCTATAAGGCTCTTTTTCTCATCGAATTTCTGGACGATCATGCCGGAAGGGATGGACATGAGGGCATAGGCAATAAAAAACGAAAAAGGGAGCATCCCTGTCATGGTCCCCGTCAGGTTGAAGCTGTCGGTGACATTGGGATTGATGGAACCCAGAATGTTCGTTAAAAAGGAGATGGCGAAAAAGACCAGGAAAATAAGGATGAGCATGAAAATGTTACGTCTCATATGCAGAAGGTTAGGAAGAGCCTGACAAATTAATGTTAATTTTAAAATTCTAAGAATCTTTCTTTGGTTTTGTTCCCATTCATTTGTTCTTTCACTGAAAATAGCAGTTATGCCTGAAGATATAAGCCCCCGGGAGATAAAACCCATCACCAAACCTGGTATTCATAAATATGTACACCGTTATTTGAGAGGATTGATCGATCCCCGGGACGATCTGAAGATCCTTGATGTGGGTGCCGGTCACGGGGCTTTTACGAAACGGCTCTATGACGAAGGATTCAATGTGTCTGCCTGTGATATGACCCCCGAAAATTTCTATTTCGATGCCATCGAGTGCAGAAAGGCCGATATAACCAGGGAGCTTCCTTACGAAGATCAAAGCTTCGATGTGGTGTTGCTCATCGAGGTGATGGAACACATCCATGATCACCAGACCCTGTTCAGCGAATGTCACCGGATCCTGAAGAAAGGCGGGTTCATGTTTTTTTCGACCCCGAACATCCTTAACCTGAAATCCAGGATGCGGTTTCTCTATACCGGGTTCTTCGATGCTTTTAAGCCACTGGATCACAGCAGCCATGACGGAATGCAACACATCTCCTCCATCACCATTGACCAATACACTCACCTTTCAGCGGGAGCGGGTTTTACAAAGATTGAGATCGCCATCGATAAAAAGCAAAAATCGTCCCGGTGGCTCTCCTTTTTGATCCCGTTGATATGGCTCACATGCAAAATAAAAGGCATCGCTTTCCCCATACACAACACTTATGAGTACCTGACCGGAAGGCTTTTGCTTGCGAAGGTCACCAAATGACTCCCGGATCCCGGGGGATCAAACCCTTAATCCGATTACGCACACATCATCGATCTGTTCATTCTCTCCCCGCCAGGATTCAAAGGCATTGTCAAGGATCTTTTTTTGATCCGCCATTGATTCTTCCTGCATCGAAAGAAGAAGTTCCTTAAACCGCGGGGTTTTGAATTTCTTCCGGTACTTTCCGCCGTACTGATCCACAAAACCATCGGAGAAAATGTAGAGGGTGTCATTTTCCTGGAGCTTTATGGACTGGTTGGTAAAATCAGTCTCCTCCCAGTACACACCGATGGGCTGCTTATCCCCTTTTATCTCATGCAGGCGGACATTGTTCAATTCCACCGAATCGGTGGTAATCTCAATTCCTTTCATTGATGGGCCGCTCCGGATCAGAAAGAGCGGATTGTTGGCCCCGGCAAACTGGAGCTCTCTTTTCTCTTTGTCAAGGACCATAATGGCCATATCCATTCCGTCCTTCTGATCATTGATGTTCCCCAGTTGAACAAGCATCTCTTTTACCTTCTCCCTCAGATTACCAAGGATCACAGAGGGTTTATCGATCCTGCTTTTCCCAAGTTGTTCATTGAGCAGGGTGATGCCGAGCATGCTCATGAAAGCCCCGGGAACCCCGTGCCCGGTGCAGTCGGCAGCAACCACGACCAGTGATTTCCTTATTTCCTTGATCCAGTAGAAATCCCCGCTCACAATGTCACGGGGTTTAAAAAACACAAAGTACTCGGGGATGACCCGATCCATATACTCTTTCTGCGGCATCACTGCCGCCTGTATCCTCTGGGCATAAACGATGCTGTCGGTCATCTCCTGCTTCTGGGCAAACACCATGTCCCGCTGCGCCTCAATCTCGTCCCGCTGTGCTTCGATCTCTTCCTTCTGTTCACTGATCTCCCTGGTCCTTTCCTGAACCTTCTGTTCCAGCTCCCGGTTTACCTGATCCTTGAGCTTTTCATTTTCCTTCAACTGCTCGATGATTCGCTCCTGTGAGAGCTTCTTCTCCTTTGCATCAAGCCTCATTTTCTGGGCAATACCTATTGAAAAGATCAGGATTTGCAGAATGGCTGCAATGTATACACTTGAAACATGGAGGATTCTTCCCAGTACAGATTCGTAAAGTGTAAGGACGGTCAGTGAAAACTCAGCAGTATAAATGGTGATGTACGCCAGGGGTATCAGCACTAAATTTGCGACCAGGAAATACCAGGCGGGATTAAATCCGCTTCTGATCCTGAAAATGGCAGGCAGGATAAGAATTAATAAAGGCAAGATGGATACAGAAAGAGCCCATCCGATGATTAGAATATCCTCAAGTACTCCGTTAATCTCAAACTTAAACAGGGATTCCAGCAGTATGGCAACTATTCTTATACTGATAAGGCCTGTAACGATCAGGGCGCTCCTGTACCACCATTTATAGGTTCGTTTCAGCTCCAGGTAGGTAACCCCTAACAACAGAAAGAAAATAGAAACAAAGGAGATTAAAAGGGGGCGATAATCTGAGATAATGTTTGAAACTAACCCACCCGCTTTCAATGTAAATTCGCCCGGATAACCCTCGGTCACAAACAGGAAAATTCCAAGGCTCAGGATATAGCAGGAGAAGAATAAGTATTGCCTTTCGCGGATCGCAAAAAAGAGGATCAGGAAGAACAGGGAAATAATGCCCATCATTCCGAAAAATCCCGACAGGACCATCCGTTCAGTCCTGTCATGCAGGACCATGGTATCATATGCAATCAAACTGATCAGCGGTCCCCAGACCTCGTTTTCTGCTTTCCAGCGCATGTAAAAGGTCTGCTCCGAACCCTGGACCAGCGGAACCTTGACGGCGTGCCAGCTTTTATACACATAATCACGGTTTTGAACAGGGACCAGGCTCCCCGCTCTTTTCTCAACCACCTCCCCGGTCTTGGAGAGTTCAAAGAAATTTACAGAATCGGCACCCTTCATCTCGGGCAGGTTGAACAGGTAAACCCTGTTCTCGGATATCCTGTTCTCGGTGTGCAACTTTATCCAGATGCAGCTGTACGAAAAATCATGGTCGAACTGACTTGTGATCCCTTTCAGAGCTCCATCCAGGGAAGGCTCCTGATTGAAATGGAGGATTGAATCACCCCTTCGAATATCAAAATAGGTATCCGTTGTGATCGAACTCAGGATGGAGTGGCTGATGTGGTAATAGTAATCCTTGTCCACCTCATCGGCCAGGCTGATCACCTGGTCACCCGGCAGGATCCCGTTCTCAGCAGCGGGAGATCCATCCTTCACCGAATAGACTGTGTACCTGGCAGTCAGCACATCGGAAAAGAGGTGATTGAGGGAGTCTGACAAAATATCGTGAATGTCCCACTGTTCAAGGGAATCCACCAGGTAATCACAATCATAGGTCTGGATCTGGTAAAGGTAGGGATCCCTTTGAAGAGAAAAAGCCATCAGCTGATCTTCTCCTTTCCGCTTGATCTTAAGATCCACAAATTCACCGGAACTCTCATGCAAAAGCTCCATAATGGCCCTGGAATTCAATCCCCTTCCCGCAACCACGGAATCATTGATCATGATAATCTGATCCCGCAAACGGATACCTGCCTTCTCAGCGGGACTTTTAGGGATCAGGGTTGAGACCTGCGCAGTATCACGGGGGACCGTTACATTGTAGATCCCGGTGATGCCATCATATACGATAGTCTTTGACTGCGCAAAAACCTTCCCCGGCAGAAACAGCCACACCAACACAAAAAACCGTTGAAACGCATTTCTCATTGTAAGGTATACGTAACTGGAGATGACTAAAGGTATGCGTTGAAAAGGAATTAACCAAAATCCAGGAGAAACCCCACCGGCCTTCCGGTTAACTTTCATAGAATTATTGTTAACTTCCCTGCACGTAATAAAGGATCACTTATGTCCTCAAACCCCGGCAGGCCTTCAAGATTCTGGCAGGAACTGAAGCGACGCAATGTCTTCCGGTCAATGGCCGTCTATGCAGGATCCGCATTCATTTTCCTGGAGGCCGCCACCATCATATTCCCCCGTTGGGGATTACCGGACTGGACCATCGACCTGGTACTTTATCTCTTGATCCTCGGGGCAATTGCGAACCTGGTTATCGCGTGGTATTTCGACCTCACCACCTCGGGTGTACAGAAGACAAAGCCAATTGAAGAAGAGCTCACAGGGGACTCCGCTGCTCCTTCCCAGGCATGGAAGGCCGCCACCTATGTGAGCCTTGTGGTCATTATTGGGCTGATTGCATGGAATGTGATATCCGGTAAAAATGAGGCCCGGGCCGGAGCCATCAATTCGCTGGTGATCCTCCCGTTCGATAACTTTACCGGGGATGAACAGATGGAGAATGTAATCGCAGGGATGCACTCCATGCTGATCGGGGACATCGGAAGAATCAACGGACTGAGGGTGATCTCTCCTACTACCTCGAGGGTATTCAAAAAGGGGGAAAGATCCATTCCGGAGATCGCATCTGAGCTCGGGGTGAATGCAGTCATCGAACCCTCTGTCATGTGTTTCGGAGATACGGTGTGTCTCCAGGTGAAGGTAATGTCTACCTATCCCCAGGAGAAAATGTTGTGGGTGGCCGAATTCAGGGAAGCTAAAAGTGAGGTGCCGAACCTGTATAACAGAATTACACAGGAGCTGGCCGACAAAGTGAGAATCGAACTTACGCAGGGTGAAAAGGTAATCTTCTCCGAAAACAGAAAAGTCCGGCCCGAAGCCCTGGATGCCTTTCTGAAAGGCCAGTATTATTGGGAACTGCTTGATACAGATTCCATTCC
The DNA here is from genome assembly GCA_024640885.1 of Bacteroidota bacterium. GTDB lineage: Bacteria > Bacteroidota > Bacteroidia > Bacteroidales. Next base: position 21,858 of record JAHEEC010000057.1, read on the forward strand.
GAAAGCCCTGGCAAATTTCCAGCTGGCTGCGGAACTGGATCCCGAATGGGCGGATCCCTATGCGGGACTTGGACTGATCTGGGGTATGTTCAGATTTTTTGGGGCGCTTCCCGCCTCGACGACCCAGCCCATGGTCGATCAATACCTGGCCAGGGGAATGGAACTTAATCCGAACTCTTCTAAGGTCCATTTCGTAAAGGCGATTAATGCTGTGTGGGGCATTATGGATTGGGAGGAGGGCGAGAAAGCGTTCCTGAAGTCGATCGAACTGAATCCGAATGATGCCCTAACCAGGCTCTATTACGCTCATCTGCTGATGATCCTGCGTAGAAATGAAGAGGCCGTCCAGGAAGCCAGGATCGGACTCGAACTGGATCCCATGAAACCCCTGGTGCTCGGGCTTTACGGGGTGGTGATGACTGGCACGGGTAAATATCCTGAAGCTGTAAAGGTCTGTGAGAAGGCTGTCTCCATTGATCCCCAATTCCGTTTCGCCCACAGCAACATACTCTTCCCTGCCTATGAAATGGGGGACTATGAGAAATGGCTGCAGGCCTGGATGGATAAGGTGGCCTGGAGCGATCAGTCCAAGGCATCTGTGCAGGAGGCATTTAACCAGGGAGGACACCTGGCGGCTGTCAGGGAGATGTTAAGGCTCAATGAAATGTATTACCCGGGTGATTGTTTCATGGATGATGGTATCAAGGCAACCCGGTACATGTATCTGGGTGAGGTGGATAAGGTGCTCGATCATTTTGAGAAAATGATCAAGAACGATCCATTGGATTGTGCTTATCTGGGAACCAATCTTTTCTTCTATGATCAATTAAAGGACCATCCACGGTACATCGCTATACTGAAAAAACTGAATCTGCCCGTGAACTAAGCAAATCCATTGACTCACATTGGATTGTTTAGTAACTTGAGGATAAATAATCCCCAACGCTCATGTCCTCAAGCCCCAACAAAATTTCCCGATTCTGGCAGGAATTGAAGCGGCGCCGGGTCATCCATGTAATCACGGTGTACGCTTCAGCCGCATTTGTGCTCATCGAACTGGTCAATAACCTGACCGAACCCCTGAACCTCCCGCCTAACCTGGCCACCATTGTGATCGTTGTGCTGGCAGTTGGGTTCCCGCTGGCCATTGTGCTCTCCTGGATCTATGACCTGACTGGGGAAGGGTTTGAAAGGACCAAACCTCTCCCTGAAGTCGCGGAGAAGCCGGAAGCTAAAGTCCCCAATGCATGGAAGATAGCCACCTATGTGAGTTTTGTGGTGATCCTCGGATTGCTTACCTTCAATATCATTGGTGGTCCAAAAGAATTGAAGGCAGGTGATATCCAGTCTCTGGCTATTCTGCCCTTCGACAACTTTACGGGTGATGACCGGCTGGACTATTTCGTATCCGGTATGCACGCTTCCCTGATCGGGGATATGGGGAAGGTCGGTGGGTTAAGGGTGATAGGGAAGACCTCTTCCAACGCTTACAAGAATACAAATAAGTCAGCCCCGGATATAGCCAACGAATTGAATGTGGATCTGCTGGTGGAGCCAACCGTGATGTGTCTCGGTGATAGTATTTGTGTACAGATCAGACTCATCACCCCATTTCCCGAGGAAAAGGAGATCTGGGTAGCAGATTACAGGGAGGAGAAAAGCCAGATCCTGAATCTCTATAACCGGATCACCAGGCAGATTGCGGAGGAGGTGAAAATTCAGCTCACACCCGAGGAGCAAAAGCGACTGGCCAAATCAATTATTGTGGACGAAGAGGCCTATGATGCCTATTTGAGAAGTTACTCTCACTGGGACGATCTCAGCAAGGAATCACTGGATAAAGCCATCGAATATCTGAACTATGCCATTGAAAAGGATCCGGGTTGGGCCCCCCTCTATGCAGGCCTGGGTGAAGTTTGGGCCATACAGGCACAAATGGGCTTTGCTTCACCGGAGGTCGTTTTTCCAAAGCTTTTCGAAAACCTTGATAAGGCCCTGGAACTGGATCCGGAATATCCCAGTGCACACTTTACCAGTGCTGTGATAGGGGTCTGGGTTGAATGGAACTGGGAAAAGGGGGAAAAAGAATTTTTGTATGCCCTCTCCATTAACCCCAACGATGCCATGTCGAGGATCTATTATGCCCACCTGCTGATGCACCTTCAGAGGACAGATGAAGCGCTTTCCCAGGGTCGGAGGGCAGTGGCGCTGGACCCCCTGAATCCTTTGATCCTCTCGCTGTACGGCGTGGTACTGTCAAGTGCGGGGAATTGGGAAGAGGCACTTCAGGTTACAGAGAAGGCGCTGTCCATCGATCCCAACCATTTTTTTGCATGGAGTGTCATGGAGGTAGTCGCCTTTCATTTTGGTCTGAATGACAAAGCCATTGAGGCTGCATCCATCTACCTGCGCCTGGGCTCTGATATCACGGAAAAGGTTCGTAAAATTTCAGACGAACAGGGCCTGGTTGCAGCCTATGAGGAGATCATGCGTCAAATGGAGCTGAGGGGTCAGGATAATTTCGTCATGCCCGCTGATATGGCTATGCGGTATAACTTTGTGAATCAGCGGGAAAAAGCCATGAACTGGGTTGAACTGGGGTACCAGATCCACGACCCGAATATGCCCTACATGGCTTCAGGATTCGGCAAAATGGAGGCACTCTATCAAGATCCCCGGTTTGTGAAAATCATGGAGAAGATGAACCTTCCCATACCTCAACAATGATGCAGAATTTATACTGAGTGGCCCTTAAAGATACTCAGGATTACGTACCTATCCGCCTGGGAAAGAGCATGGAGAGCACAATGCTGAGCACCAGGGTGGCGGAGATGACGTACAGGGAATAAACTGGTTTGTAACCCACATGGGCCAGCCATTCATTGGCAATCAGTTTGATCCCCACAAAGACAAGCAGAAAGGATACACCGGTCTTCAGCAGGTAAAACTTTTCCACCGCCTTTGCCAGCAGAA
>JAHEEC010000143.1 GCA_024640885.1 Bacteroidota bacterium
TCTCGGCCTTTAATTCCTTAAATCTTTTTAACGGTTCCGGTTCCAGTTTAACTCCCGCATGTTCGAACAATTGCATCACATCATCCACGTAGGTCTTGCGATGACCGGTCAGTTCCTTGTATGCTGCTGAACCTGCAAAAGCAACCATCTGGCGGTAGATGGCACTGTCTGCGGAAAGGCTGGTCCTCAGGGAATCCAGCAACTGGTATCCATCCAGTCCCCTGTCACGGGAGAGGGAATCCGGTGATACCCAGTAAAACATGAAACAGTTGTTCCCCGCCTTGCCGATCTCGTTGATCACATCATCAAATGCTACAAAGATGTTGTTGAAATCCGGTTTTTTTTCTTTTCTGATTTGATCAAGCGCATATTCGCTGCGGGATATTGTAAGGTGTGCGTACTCCTCTAAATGGGCTGCTGTGACTTCACTATACTGTATGGGTTCGTTCAGTTTTGGAAAGAGAGGGTTTCCCGCACTTGCGTTTTCCAGCTTGGGACTCTGATTGCATGCGATCATAAATGCCAGGATAAGAGATGAGAACAATGGTTTCATAAGATCAAATTTATTTGAAAGTCAATCCGATAAAATTATACATTAATTCAGAACCGGACCGCCGCATTCCCGATTAACATCTTTTTTTTTATCGCATGCTGATGAGCAGATGCCCGGGTTGGATATTCAATAATTGGAGAAAAAGCAATTAATAAGCACAGAAAAAACATATATTGGAAAAAAAAGATCCGTAACGATGGAAAATCAAGCAAATGTTACAAGGCTGCACGATGCCTCAGCCAACCCCGCTCCCCTGGGTTTGATGGGATTTGGAATGACCACTGTGCTCTTAAACCTCCATAATGCTGGGCTATTCGAACTCGGGGGTATGATCCTGGCAATGGGAATATTTTACGGGGGCATTGCCCAGGTGATCGCCGGCATCATGGAGTGGAAAAAAGGGAATACCTTTGGAACTACAGCCTTTACCTCATATGGATTGTTCTGGCTCTCCCTTGTGGCATTGATCCTGTTGCCTAAGATGGAGCTGGCTCCCGCACCGGGTAAATCTGCAATGGTCGCCTACCTGGTGATGTGGGGGATCTTTACCGCTGTGCTTTTCATCGGGACCCTGAAACTGAGTCGCGCATTGCAGGTGGTTTTCTCAACCCTGACTTTGCTCTTCTTCCTGCTGGCCCTGGGAGACTATACCACCAGTGTGGTCATCAAGCACATTGCTGGATATGTGGGAATTTTCTGCGGATTTTCAGCCATCTACACTGCCCTTGCCCAGGTACTGAACGATGTATACAAGAGAACTTTGCTCCCACTGTGAGTAGCTAAAGTTCCGCTTTAGATGCGCATAAGGAGGAATCTGCTTTACAGGCCCTTTTGATCCAGGATCCTTTCCATTTCGTCCATGATCCCGTTCATTGCCGAGATGGTGGATTCAAATACCTGGGATCCTGTCATGTCCACCCCGGCCCTTTTCAGCACCTCTACCGGATCTTCTGAACCTCCGGCGCTCAGGAATTCCAGGTAATTTTCCCTGGAACCCTGTGTACCGTCAAGCAATCCCTTTGCCAGGGAAATGGAGGCAGTGAAGGATGTGCTGTACTGGAACACATAATAATTGAGGTAAAAATGTGGGATGTAGGCCCATTCCATGTGAATGTAATCATCCACGTAACAGATCCCTTTGTCATGCCCGTAGTACTTCTTCACGATCCCCATGTAGAGTTCTGAAAGGGTTTTCCCGGTGAGCGGGATCCCTTTCTCTACGGCCTCATGGATCTTCAGTTCATATTCTGCAAACTGGGTCTGGCGAAAGAGGGTACCCTTAAAACCATTCAACCTGTCCATCAGGAGGGATAGCTTAGCATCCTCATCTTCAATCTTATCAATGATGTAGTCAAAAAGAAGCACTTCGTTAAAGGTAGAGGCCACCTCTGCCACAAAAGTCGAATAACGGGCCGTGGGATAGGGTTGTGTCTTGTTGGAAAAATAACTGTGCATGGTATGTCCCAACTCATGGGCCGTGGTGCTCACATCATTGTACTGGTCATTGTAATTCAGCAGAATGTATGGGTGTCCGTCATAAAATGACCCGTTGGAATAGGCACCCGAACGCTTTCCGGTGGAAGGATATACATCGATCCATCGCTGATCGAACGCTTTGTCCACCGTGGCCACATACTCAGGGCCAAGGGGTGCCAGGGCCTCAATCAAGATCTTTCTTGCCTCACTGAAATCGTAGGAGAGTTCGATATCCTTCACCACAGGGGCGTAAAGATCCAGGTACCTGAGGGTATCCACTCCCAACATCCTTTTCTTGATCTGTAAATAGCGGTGAAATGCCGGGAGGTTGTCATTCACATTTTGAATAAGGGCATGGTAAACCTCCACCGGAATATTGTTGGGGTATAGCTTGGCTTCCAGGGAAGAGGTGTAATTGCTTGCCCTTGCAAGGTATACATCTTTCTTTACTCCCCCGTAAAGCAACTCTCCCAGTGTGGCCTGGTATGCTTCAAGGTTCCTGAAAAACGATTCAAACACCAGCACCCGGTCTTCCCGCACATCGGAGGCCCTGTACCTGTCGAATCCCTGGCTGTCCAGGATCACCTTTTTACCGTTGGTGAGGGTCACTTCCGGCTTGGGCATTTCGGCATTGGTAAAGGTCCCGTAAACCGATCCCGGGACACCATACACCATGCCTGACAGGGCCAGGATGCGCCCCTCTGCCTCTCCCGGTGTGTGCTCCTTGAGCCTGAACATATCTTTCAGCATCTTTTCATAGGGTCCCAGCAGGGGTTCCTGCTCCAGCAAGGCTTCAATTACCGGCCATTCGACGGAAAGGATCTCGGGCCTGATGAAGGCTGTTCTTGCCGAATAACCTGACAGGATCTGCTGCATCTCCTGCTTCATTCCCAGGTATTTCATATCCCTGGTATCCAGGTCTGAATGCATCCCGGCATAGATACTCAACAGGGTGGCCTGCTTCCTGATCCCGGAGTTGAATTCCAGGGCATCCAGCAGATCTTTTGAAGATTGGGTGAGCCTCCCTTTGAAGGAATCTACTCCCTCCATCTCTTTCACCAGGGCCTCTTTGGAAGTGTTCCAGGCTTCATCGGACGGGTAGATATCCGTGAGGTTCCACTTATACCGATCTTCAATCTGGGCACGCTCTGTCTGACCGGTTGCACTTAAGGCAATGAAGAGGAGGCATGAAAAGAAAAAATGTTTTTTCATTATTGTGAGGTTTTGAGAATATTAAAGGTAACCGAGTTGATTGAAAATATCAAGTGAAACCCTCCAATTGACTTTCTCACATGTCGGTGCTAACTTGTATCACCATATGAACTTAATATTATTTGGAGATCTGGTATGATGCACAGGACTTTTAACAGGAGGGAATTTATTGTGGCGGGTTCAGTTGGGACCCTTGCCATAGCATCCGGGTTTACCCTGAAATCCTCCAAACCGGTTGTCAGTGTGGTTAGGATCAAGAACCACCAGACCGGGTATGCTGTTGAGGAGGCCATCGACCTGCTGGGAGGGATCAGCGAGGTCACAGGGAATAAGCAGCGGATCATGTTAAAACCTAACCTTGTGGGTCCTGATCCCAGGTCCACCACCAAACCGGAAGTCATCAAAACGCTGGCTCTTTTAATGAAACAGGCGGGCAAGGAGGTCTTCATCGGAGAAGGATCGGCTGCTGCACCCGGACTCAATGTGACCGATGAAGGCATCTACAAAACCAGGGATCCTGATACACTGAATCTGCTTCAGCAATACGTTTTTGATCAATTGGGCTATACCGAGCTGGCAAAATCTCTGGATATTCCCCTGGTCAACCTGCACACCGGTGAAATGGTGGAGGTGAAGGTGCCCCGGGGACTGGTTTATGATCAAATTACGGTGCATAAATCGCTGAGTGAAATTGACCTTCTTTGTTCAGTTCCAATGATGAAGACACATGTGCTTGCCACGGTTACCCTGGGGATGAAGAACCTGATCGGGTTGTACCCGGGACAATCATACTGTACGGTAAGGTCCTGTGTGCATGATGATTCTGCCCATAAAGGTTCCCCGGGGATCGCTTATGAGATCCTGGATATGGTGAAAGCCTGTACACCGGGATTGATCGTGGTTGACGGTTCCATGGCCATGGAGGGGAACGGGCCTTCAGATGGCGATCTTGTCCCAGCCAACCTGATCATCGCCGGAACCGATCCCCTGGCTACGGATATGGTTGCCGCGCGGATCATGGGGTTTGATAAAGCAGAAGTTCCCACTTTTATGACAGCCATCGAGTCCGGAATGACCCCTGTGGGCCTGGATGAGATCGAGATCAGGGGTGAGGCTCTTTCAAGCGTTCAGATGGCCTTTAAGAAACCCGATATCGTACCATGGACTGAGATCAACTCATGGTTTGGTGCTCAGGAGGTGTAACCCGGCCCATTCTTTGCATCATGGGCCGGTGGGCGATCTGTGCACAGGTTTGGACGCACTTGCAACCATCTTTACTGGCAAATGTCATTGGCCACTCCCGGTGTGCCCAGGTCACCTGTTGTGAACGGCGAAGTGGAGGTGCACCACGAGGTTCCGGAGAGTGCGTCGGAGGCATTCATCTTATCGGGATTCAGGCTGATGGATGCACCGGAACCATCCGGGAATCCAGCTGCGCCATAATCAACTGAGAAAATCAGCGAACCCGGGCCGGTTTCTGAACCCTCGTTATAAATGGAGAGAACGGCTCCGGTGTTGGAAAGCGAAATGTCTGAACCGTAAATGTAGCTCCTGGCAGCCATTGTGGCGGAGTCGGCCCGCATGAGCACAAAAAAAGTGCCCGGTGACAATTCAATGGAATCTGTGATGCTATGGCTGTTTGCATCATCCCTGGCAACCACCAGGTTTTGAAGGTTTACGGGCCGGGCCGAATTGTTATAGATCTCGATCCATTCCCCATCGGAGTCAGAAAGAGCCGCCGGGTTGTACATGATCTCGGTGATCAATAGATCGCCATAATCCACGGGGCCGGTCAAAATGGTTGTTGAATCCTCGTTTATTTCAATCACCTCGGTGATCAGCCCCGATGAATCCAGAAGGATCTGGAAGGAGGCCATCCCTTCATCAATGGATGCGTCCACCAGGATCTCATAATGCCTGTTGGGAAGTGCATCCGCGATGCTGCCGGATAAGGACCTGACTGCACCTGTTCCGTCCGGCTTCAGGTACGCCAGCTCCACCAGGATCTCCAGCGGCGAGGTCTGAAAGTAGCCAGGCCGGGTCTCATCGGAACCATACAGAAGTGATCCCAGACTCGTTGATACTGTGGTAAAATAGTCAGAAAAGCCATCTTTGATATTATCGGAATAGGTGACAGAGACAATGGTGTTGGCCAGCTCACAATTCACCATGACTGTCTGTTGGATATTGCTGCCGATGGTAAAAACATCCGATGCCCCAAAGTAATAGGGGTTTTCAAATGCCGCGGGAAAGTTATTTTCTGAATGTGCTTCCACATAGTAGTCCCCAATGCCCAGTTCTATGGTGTCCGGCATCTCCAGTGCATTGTCAAAGGTCATGGCCACAGATCCGTCCCCCCGGAAAATCGTCACCCTGAATTCCTCGGTCTGGTTGGTTGATTTCAATGCGTTGTTCACGTCGTGCACACTGATGTACAATCCAATATCCAGGTGCAGGGTGCCGGTTTCCACCGGGGGACTCGTTTCCTGCTTCTGGCAGGAGATCAGGAGAATGGTCATAAGGATAACCGCGAATGGAGAATTTTTTTTCATGGCTGGTTTATTTTTTAGTGGCAGATGAGAATTGTAGTTGTGTGTTGATGTGCCAGCCGGCAAAAAATCAGCGATCCATACCAGTCAAATTATCCCACGCAAAAAACCCATTAACCTGTCAAAGGTCAATGGGTTCTTGTGGATCTCCCCAATCTGAAAGCGAGTCCTAATCGGTGGAATACCGTTCCCTGAACTTGGCGGCGTCCTCTTTTCTCTTTTTCAACTCCTCGGGATCCTCTTTCCCGATATACCATTGATGCATTTCAGAATTCAGCAGGGCGCTCAACATGGCGTCAACCTCGTTTGCCGCTCCAGATTTTCCATGCGCTTTTGCTTCAAGCACCAGCTCCTGAACTTCAGGGATAAACTCTGTATACATTCTTTCGGCCACCTCAAAATTGCCGTGCCACTGGGTATAGTCAGGCCCCATCATTGCCGCACCCATCCTGGCCCGTCGTCCTTCGTGATGCCAGAGCAGGAAAAAGGTCCATTCGATCTTTTCGTCAAAATCAATGGCCGTAAGCATCCCGTTCCCCTTCATCAGGTTGATGATCTCAAGGGCTGGTTTACCATATTTCTCGTTGTACATCTCAACCTCATTGTCATACTGAACATAGAAGTTCTCAATGTATGCCCGGGTATGACATTGTTTGCAGACATTCTGCATATTCTCCCTGCGCTGTTCCCAGGTGAGAAATCCTTCAGGCAGGGCACTCCCGGATGACTGAGCCTTAGCCAGGGTGGCCGCATCGATCTTTTGAGAAACGATGGGGCGCAGGGTCCAGCTGATGCGATCCCCCACATCATGGGTGATGGGTTGATCCGGGGTTGCACTCATGTGGCAGGTGGCACAAGTGGGTGCTGCGATATAGTCTTCACCCACGATCCATGGTTTTTTATCCAGGTTCATCTTCTCCCGGTGGGCATGGTAATTCACACCATGCTTTGATTCATTATAGATCTCTATCTGGGGATGATCGGGTCCCATGTGACATTTGCCGCAATTCTC
>JAHEEC010000144.1 GCA_024640885.1 Bacteroidota bacterium
AAAGAGGATGGTAAACCTGTAAAGTTGGATGAGAAGTTAGATTTTAAGGTGATTGAGTTCAATAAGTCAGCAAAAAAGATTATCTTGTCTCATAGTCGGATTCATGAAGATGAGAAGAAATCTTCTGACCGGAGCGCCAAGCAGAGTGAAGGAACCGAGGTAAGGAAAGCCACCAGGAAATTAAAAACAAACCTGGAAAAAACCACCCTTGGTGATATCTCCGAACTTGCCGCCCTGAAGTCCGAGATGGAGGAAAACCAGAAGAGTGTAAGCAAGAAGAAAGCTGAACCTAAGGATTCTGGTAAAAAGGTAAAGAAGACTGAAGAAGACAAGGCTGAATAAAGTTGAACCTTTAACAATAACTAATGCCGCTATGGAATTCAAGATTGACAAATTTGAAAACCACACTCTGATCAAAGTCCTGGAGGAAAAACTCGACACGCACATTGCGCCGACGTTAAAGTCCGAACTGGTGCTTGTATCAGGGAATGGTGAAAAGAACATCGTTCTTGATTTGAGCAATTGCAGGTATTGTGACTCTTCCGGTCTGAGCGCCATTCTGGTTGCCAATCGGCTATGCAAGAATGCCAATGGAACCTTTGTGCTTACGGGTCTTAATGACGCTGTGGAAAGGTTAATCACAATTTCCCAGCTTGACACGGTGTTAAATATTTCGAATTCCCTTGAGGAGGCAATTACCCTGATCAAAGAGGCAGGTTAATCGGGTCTCTGTGTCATTTGAATTAACCATATTGGGTAGCAGTTCGGCACTGCCTACTTCAAAACGTTTTCCAACCGCTCATCTCCTTAAGGTAGATGAGCGGTTTTTTTTAATCGATTGTGGAGAGGGGACCCAGATCCAGCTGAGAAAATTCGGGCTGAATCCATTGCGGATCCATCATATTTTCATTTCACATCTGCATGGGGATCATGTATTTGGCCTGTACGGCCTCTTCTCTACAATGGGGATGCTGGGCAGAAGAGCAATCCTGAATCTATATGGACCTGAAAAACTCAGGGAGATGATGGAGCAGCACCTGGCCTTTTTCGGTAAACTGCCATTTGAGATCCGTTTTCATTCACCCGTACCCGGCCGGGAACAATCCTTTTTCGAAGATGAAAAGATCACTGTCAGTGCCATTCCACTGAAGCACAGGACCAAGACCTTCGGATACCTGTTCAGGGAAAAGAAAAGGTTGTTGAATGTCAGAAAGGAGATGATCCAAAAATATGGATTGGGGATTGCCGACCTGGTGAAAGTAAAACATGGAGAGGATTTCATCACACCGGAAGGTAAACTGATCCTCAATGGAATACTGACACATCCGCCATACCGGCAGCGTTCCTATGCCTATATTTCTGACACGGTTTTTGATCCGGAACTGGCTGACAGGGTCACAGGGGTGGATCTGTTGTTCCATGAAGCTACCTTTTCAGGCAAGGATGAAAAACTTGCCCTGGAAACCATGCACTCCACGGCCACCCAGGCAGCCACCATCGGGAAAATGTCCGGAGCAGGTAAATTATTGATAGGTCATTTTTCGAGCCGGTACCGGGATCACTCCCATCTGGTGGAAGAAGCCAGGGCATTATTTGATAAAACCGAGGGTGTGATGGATGGAGACGTGTATTCTGTTCCCCTTGAGAGGGGTTCCCCAGAATAAAATATTAATTTTGCATCATTTACTCAGGCAAAGCTTTTAAAGGTGGCAGAAAAGATATTGATCCTTGATTTTGGCTCGCAGTATACACAGTTGATTGCCAGAAAAGTGAGGGAACACAATGTGTATTGTGAAATCCATCCATTCAATCATTACCCCCAGCCGGATCCCACGGTCAGGGGAGTGATCCTTTCGGGAAGTCCTTTTTCAGTCCGCGATGAGCATGCACCAATCCCTGTGCTTGACGGTATCAAAGGAAAATTTCCATTGTTGGGGATCTGTTACGGGGCTCAATACCTTGCGCACTTCTATGGAGGGGAGGTCAAACGTTCTGATTCCCGGGAGTATGGGCGGGCCCGCCTGAATTTCATCAATACCACCCACCCCCTTTTGAAAAATCTGAAAAACAATACCCAGGTATGGATGTCGCATGGCGATACCATCAATACCCTTCCCGAAGGATTTGAGGTAATTGCCAGTACCGAGGAGGTGGAAGTGGGCGCTTTCGCAGCCAGGGGTGAGAAAACCTACGGCCTGCAATTCCATCCAGAGGTATATCACACCACTGAGGGTAATAAAATTCTGTTCAATTTCCTGGGGGAGATCTGTGGATGCAGCATGGACTGGACCCCGGAAACTTTTGTGGAAACCACCGTGAAGGAGCTCAAGGAGAAACTGGGTAAGGACCACGTGGTACTTGGCTTATCGGGGGGGGTGGATTCAACGGTGGCTGCCACCCTTTTACACCGGGCCATCGGTGATCAGCTCACCTGTATTTTTGTGGATAACGGATTGCTCCGGAAAAATGAATTCAGCACGGTACTGGATTCCTATAAAGAGCTGGGGCTTAATGTGATAGGTGTGGATGCCGGAAAAATGTTCATAGAGGATCTGAAGGGCATTACCGATCCTGAAGCCAAAAGGAAGAGCATCGGCAAGAATTTTATTAAAGTCTTTGATGAAGAGGCCAGAAAACTGAAGGGTGTGTCCTGGTTAGGACAGGGTACCATTTATCCAGATGTCATTGAATCGGTTTCAGTGAATGGGCCCTCTGTCACCATTAAATCTCACCATAATGTGGGTGGCCTTCCTGAAAAAATGCATCTGAAGGTGGTTGAACCATTGAGATTGCTGTTTAAAGATGAGGTAAGGAGGGTGGGCAAGGCCCTGAAGATTCCGCAATCTTTTTTAATGCGGCACCCTTTCCCCGGCCCCGGCCTGGGGATCAGGATCCTCGGGGAGGTCACGCCCGAAAAAATCCGCCTGGTCCAGGAAGCAGATGATATTTTTATAAATGCCCTGCACCGGTTTGGTCTTTACCACCGGATTTGGCAGGCCGGAGCCATCCTGCTCCCGGTTCAATCTGTGGGGGTCATGGGGGATGAACGCACATACGAGTTTGTGGTTGCACTCAGGGCCGTAACCTCAACCGACGGTATGACTGCTGACTGGGGTCATCTTCCCCATGAGGTGTTAAGCCGGGTTTCCAACGATATTATCAATAAGGTTCGGGGAATCAACCGGGTGGTTTACGATATCAGCTCCAAACCCCCCGCAACCATTGAATGGGAATAAATGAAGTGATCGGGAATCAGGCCAACATTTAATTCCCGGATTGGTTATAATATGTAAACAAACACTGCAAGATCATGGGTCGAGTTAGATTAGTTTTTGGGATCTCATTGGTTATCATAACTGCTGCTACCCTGCAGGCCCAATGGAATCCGGAGGCGCTAAAGCTGGCACAGGTGATGGATAAAGTCAGCCGGTTCTATGTGGATTCCATAAATGAAAGCGAAGTGGTGGAGAGCACCATTGTGAATATGCTCCACGAACTTGACCCGCATTCATCCTACTTGAGCAGGGAAGAGCTTGAAGAGTTGAATGAGCAGCTGGAAGGTGAATTTGAAGGCATCGGGGTCAGTTTTAACGTCCTGGAAGATACCATCTATATCATCCGCGCAATTTCAGGGGGGCCTTCTGAACGAGTTGGGATCCATGCAGGGGACAGGATTGTGGAGGTGGAGGGCAACACGGTGGCCGGAACAGGAATCACTTCACGCGAGGTTCAAAAGTTGCTGAAGGGGCCCAAAGGAACCAGCGTGGATATTGCTGTGCTCCGCCGGGGTGAGGCAGAACTCCTGGAGTTTTCAATAACCAGGGATAAAATACCGGTCTACAGTCTGGATGCCTCCTATATGGTCAATGGCAAGATCGGATATGTAAAACTTGCGAGGTTTTCTCACACCAGCATCGATGAATTTGAAAAAGCGGTCAAATTGCTGAAACAACAGGGGATGCAGGATTTGATCCTTGACCTTTCCGGTAACGGGGGCGGCTGGCTTCCCGTGGCCGTGGAGCTGGCTGACCACCTGCTTTCGGGAAACAAGGAGATCGTACGGACTGAAGGGGCCAAGGTTCCTGACAGGACCTACCAGGCGAGGAAATCGGGTCTTTTTGAAGAGGGAAACCTGGTGATCATGATCGATGGTAATTCGGCCTCGGCCAGTGAAATTGTGAGTGGAGCCGTTCAGGACTGGGACCGGGGAGTAATTGTGGGCCGGCGCTCCTTCGGCAAGGGCCTGGTGCAGCAACCCTTTTACCTGAGTGATGGTTCCATGATCCGGCTGACAGTGGCTCGCTACTATACACCCACCGGGAGGCTCATCCAGAAACCTTACGAAAATGGATATGAAGAGTATGCGCTGGATTTGATCAACAGGTTTAATACAGGGGAGCTATCCAGTGCTGACAGCATTGAGTTTCCTGAGTCTCAGCAATACAGGACCCTTTCTCTGAACCGCACCGTATATGGCGGCGGAGGGATCATGCCTGATTATTTTGTTCCCATGGATACTTCGGCCTACTCCGATTACTTCAGGCGGCTGATAGGGCGTGGAATTTTCAACCAGTTTGTACTCCAGTATGTGGATGTGCACCGGGATGCAATTAAAAGAGATTATCCCGATTTCGACCTTTTCAATGCAGACTTCAAAGCCACTGATGCGCAAATGGAGCAGTTGATCGATTTTGCCATAGAGGAGAAGCTGGAGTTTAAGGAAGATGAGTGGAACATTTCAGAAGATCAGATTGCATTATTGTTCAAAGGTTACCTGGCGAGGGATATCTACGGGATGGGTAATTATTACGAAGTATTGAATCCCTCCAACGAGGTGTATAACAAGGCCGTGGAGATCCTGAATAATCCGGTCATGCATCAGCAGAAACTGGCCAAAGTAGAGTATTGATGGAATCTTGGATCACTGCACACTTTGTGGAAGTACTGGGTGTAGTTTTCAGCATTTTATATCTCTATTTCAGCATCAGGCAACGCATCTTATTATGGCCCATGGGTATGGCCAGTGCCATCCTGTATATGGTGGTGTTCTATCAATCCAAGTTTTATGCCGATATGGGACTTAACGGTTACTATGTGATTGTAAGTATATATGGGTGGATCCTCTGGAGGAACCCGGGAAACACTCCCCGGAAAATACTCCCTGTGAGCAGGGTCCGGTTGAAACAGGCTATGATCCTTGTGGCCATTACCCTGGCAGGTTTTCTTGGAATTGGAGTGCTCCTTGACAAATTCACCGATTCACCGATTCCTTACTGGGATGCACTCACTACCGCCATGAGTTTCACAGCCACCTGGATGCTGGCCAGGAAGATCCTTGAACACTGGCTCCTGTGGATCTTCGTAGACGCAATATCCATGGGATTATATCTATACAGGGGGCTTTACCCCACACTCATATTGTTTGCGATCTACACCTCCATGGCATTTATCGGTTACTTTGAATGGAAAAAGAGCTTTATCCGGACGGCCCACTGAAACGGGTCCTCATTACCGGTCCCGAATCCACAGGGAAATCAGAACTGGCGGCAGCCCTTGCCGCTAGTTATGGAGGTGAAGTTGTTCCAGAGTACGCCAGATTATATATCGAGAACCTCGGAAGAAAATACGAATACCAGGATGTGGAACATATTGCCAATCAACAGGTCAGGCAATATGAAGCATCCAGACCTCACGCTGAATGGGTCTTCTTTGATACATGGCTTATCATTACCCGCGTTTGGTTTGAAGTGGTCTATGGCACCGTTCCCGGTTGGATCGATGATCAGATCCGGAAAACGCGGTTTGACCTGGTCCTGCTCTGTGACACTGACATTCCCTGGGTTTCAGATCCAGTTCGGGAAAATGGAGGGGAGAGAAGAGAGATGCTGCTTGAAAAGTATAAAATTGAACTGGACCGGTTTGGCCTTGACTGGGAACTTGTTTCGGGTGTGGGGGAAGAGCGGAACAGAATGGCAATCAATCTAATCAATACACAAATTCCATATGTCAAATCCTGAGAAATTTCATGCGAAAACCCTCAAGGGCCTGGAACCTTTGCTGGCCGAGGAATTGAAGTCCCTTGGAGCTGAAAGGACGGAGGTGTTGAACAGGGGAGTTACCTTCTTCGGCGGCCGGTCCCTCCTCTACAGGGTAAACCTGGCCTCCCGCCTCGCCCTCAGGGTATTGCTTCCGGTTTACCGGTTCGAAGCCGAAGACACGGATACCCTTTACAGGAGGGTTAAGAAATATGACTGGTCCCTTCATCTGGATAACAAAATGTCCTTCGCCATTGACCCGGTGGTTCATTCACCCCATTTTAATAACAGCCATTATGTTTCGCAAAAGGTGAAAGATGCCATTGCGGACCGCTTCCGGGAACTGACCCACCTCAGGCCGTCGGTGAACAGGGAACAGCCCGATCTTCTGATTAACGTACACATATCAGGAAAGATGGTCACCATTTCACTGGACAGCTCAGGGGGCTCATTGCACAGGAGGGGATACCGTGCGGGCCATTTCGAAGCCCCGCTCAATGAGGTGCTGGCAGCGGGGATGATCATGCTCTCCGGTTGGAAAGGGGATACACCCTTTCTCGATCCCATGTGTGGCTCGGGCACCCTGGCCATTGAGGCGGCGCTTTTTGCTGCCGGTATTCCCCCGGGTATTTTCAGGAAGCAATATGGTTTTGAGAATTGGAAGGATTTTGACCGGGAGCTCATGGAACATGTGGTGCATCAATTGCCGCGGGAACAGCCGGTCAAGGTTCCCATTCTGGCAAG
>JAHEEC010000145.1 GCA_024640885.1 Bacteroidota bacterium
TCATCAATGTTCTTTACCATGCCGTACACACTGGCATTCATGATCCGCAGGGCACTGTCCGGGTCAGTTACCTTGTGGATATACATGTCAAAGTAGGGATCGGGAACCTGGAACGGTGAATGGGGCGTATTATAGGCCAGGTAACAGAAAAAGGGTTCATCCTTTTTCCGGGTGATAAACCCGATGGCCCGGTCGGTGAAAATATCAGCGATATATCCTGTGGTCCTGACCATTGTGCCATTCTCCTCCAGCTCAGGGTCAAAATAGCTGTTCCAGTGCCCGGCGGTGAATCCAAAAAAATCATCGAATCCCTGGCTCAGGGGATGGTTGGGATGGTGGGCCCCGTTGTGCCATTTGCCAATACAGGCAGTGGAGTATCCGTTGTCCCTCAACAGCTCCGCCATGGTATATTCACCTGCATCCATCACTTCACCTCCCCTGGTGACATAATAGGCCCCTGTGGACATGGGACGCCTCCCTGTGAGCACCGCGGCCCTGGTAGGTGCACAAACCGGACTCACATGGAAATTGTCTAGACGCACCCCGTTCATCCCGATCTCATCCAGATGGGGCGTTTCCAGGACGGGGTTCCCGTGGAGGCTGAGATCGCCATAACCCTGGTCATCGGTGATGATCAGCAGCAGGTTGGGCTGCCTGGTGCATGAAATCTGCAAAGCGACAAGGCAGGTGATGATTGTCAAAACGGCAATCCTCGTGGCGGCGTATTTTCCCATGGTTCAGTTGATTTCAATGTGGCTTCAGATTTGAACATCCTTTTCAGGGAATCTGGAGGCAATATCTCCTAAATTATATAGATTTGGTAAAGATTCTACCGTAAACCTATGAAATCTTATCTCATTTATACCCGCATCGTTGACCAAACATAACTCAAATCAATTTCCCATGTCAATTATCCCGGAAAAGTACCGGAGCGTTTGCCTCGCCACACTTTTGATGGGGTGCACCCTTTCCGCATCTCTCTTTTCACAGTCCACAGTGATCCATTATTTATCGGGTACCGGGTATGACCGGACCGTGGAATGGGATTTTTTTTGCACAGGGGGAAGGAACAGCGGAACCTGGGGCACCATCAAGGTACCTTCCTGCTGGGAACAGGAGGGATTCGGTGAATACAATTACGGCCATGTCCCCTTTGAGGAACGCTTGAAGGAGGAGGGGCAATACCGGTACCTGTTTGAGGTGCCGAAGGATTGGAAGGGAAAGCACATCAACCTGGTATTCGAGGGGGTGATGACCGATTGTCATGTGCTGGTCAACGGGAAACCGGCCGGAGCGGACCACCAGGGAGCGTTCTACCCCTTTTCTTATGATGTCTCCCGGTTGTTAAAATATGGCCAACGGAATAAGCTGGAGGTCTTCGTGAAGAAATTCTCGGATAACATGTCAGTGAATGAAGCGGAAAGGGCGGCAGATTACTGGGTCTTCGGGGGGATTTTCAGGCCGGTCTACCTGGAGGTGAACCCCGCAGCGCATATTGGCAGGGTAGCCGTGGATGCACGGGCCGACGGGACATTCAGATCGGAGGTTTTCCTGGAGGGGGTGAATAGCGCAGGTACGGTAAGGGTGGCGATCAAGGATAACGATGGGTCCGAGGTGGCGGTTTTCGAGGGTCCGTTGAACGGGAACAGAGAGACGGTTCTTGTGGAGGGGAATTTCCCGAATCCCAGGTTATGGTCCCCTGAGTTTCCACACCTTTACACCGCAGTTTTCAGCCTCCTGGACCAGGGGGGGACCGTGATCCACCAGCTGAGTGAAAGGATAGGTTTTCGCACGGTGGAGATCCGGGACCAGGACGGGATCTATGTAAATGACGTGCGGATCAAATTTAAAGGGGTCAACAGGCACAGCTTTCACCCTGACCATGGCCGCACTTCCAGCAAAACACTCAGCATTGAGGTGGTCAACCTTATCAAGGATATGAATATGAACGCGGTACGCATGTCGCACTATCCCCCGGACCGCCATTTCCTGGAGGTATGTGATTCCCTTGGATTGTTTGTGCTGGATGAACTGGCCGGGTGGCAGTGGCCTCCCTATGACTCGGTGGTGGGCAGGCAGTTGCTGGGGGAGATGATCGCCAGGGACGTAAACCATCCCAGCGTGGTGATGTGGGACAATGCCAACGAAGGTGGCTGGAACACTGCACTGGATAAGGATTTTAAACATCTTGACATTCAGCAAAGGGAGGTGAATCACCCGTGGTCAGCCTTTGGGAAGGGCAATACGGCCCACTATGTGGACTATAATTACCTTTCCATGGACAACTTTGCACCCCGAAGCATCTTTTTCTCCACAGAAATGATCCATGGTCTCTACGATGGGGGTGCCGGGGCCGGGCTGGAGGATTTCTGGCTCCGTATGTGGGCGCATCCCCTCAGTGCAGGAGGTTTTATATGGGTATTCGCCGATGAGGCGGTAAAACGAACCGATAAGGGCTCCCTGGACGCTGATGGGAACCATGCACCGGACGGAATTGTAGGCCCATACCACGAAAAGGAGGGCAGTTTCTTTGCCATCCGGGAGGTGTGGTCGCCCATCCATTTTGAGAAAAGATACATTACCCCCGGATTCAACGGCAGATTCAGGATCCAGAACAGGTTCCACTATACCAACCTGGATCAGTGCAGCTTTACCTATCAATGGATCCAATTTAATGGGCCTTCCGGGAGTGCTGCCACCCTCCCCGATGCGGAGGGTGCAGGAACACTCCTGGACCAGGGGCAGCCCAGATGGGATCCGCTTGAACCGGGTCAGAACGGGAGCCTGCAGGTCCCCATGCCTCAAAATTGGAAGGAAGCGGATGTGTTGTACGTGGAGGCATGGGACCCCCATGGCAGGTTGATCCACCGCTGGAGCTGGCCGGTAAAACCCCCGGATCTGACAGCCTCCGAGATCCTTGATCCCATGGCGGAAACCGGCCAGGTCATTGTCTCAGAAACCGAAGGAAATATCATCCTGGAATCGGACGGCATCAATGTTCAAATCGCAAAGCGGGATGGCAGGCTTGATGGGGTATTCCGGAAGGGAAAGCTCATCCCGATCTCCGATGGACCGCTCTTCAGGGAAGATGATCCCCTTTTGCAGGAAGTAAGTCATTTCAGTGGCGAGGAGGGTTCGCATCATGTGGTGGCCCGCTTCGGGAACGGAGACCGGTTGGAATGGATCATGCATCCTGGCGGACTCCTGGATATGGTGCTTCGCTACCAGCCTGAAAGTGACAGGATCTCATACACAGGTGCCTCCTTCTCTTATCCTGAAAATGGAATAAAAATGGTGAAATACCTGGGAGATGGCCCCTACCCCGTGTGGAAGAACAGGATGTCCGGGGTGAATTTCAACGTGTGGGAAAAGGAGTACAACAATACCATCACAGGTTATTCGGGGTATGATTACCCCCCATTCAGGGGTTATTATTCAAATCTTTACTGGGCCAAATTTACGGATCAAGCGGAACAAAGTTTTACTGTTTTTTGCAGGACAGAGGACGTGTTTCTTCGCCTTTTCACTCCAGGGGAGCCCCCCGAGCCGGCCCTTACCACCCTCCAGCACCCCCGTGGGGAGCTCTCTTTCATGCTGGGAATTCCCGCCATTGGTACTAAATTCAAAAATGCAGAACAACTTGGACCACAGTCACAAAAATATCAGTACCTGAACCGAAGGGTGAAGGATGGCGCCCTCCATATCGCACTCACCTTTGATTTCAGATAGAGGGTTACATTATGTCAATAATCCGCAGATCATGAAAATACCCATTCTTACGCTCATGAGCCTTGCCTTCTGCCTGGTTTGCTGCAAAACAGAGGAGGAGGCGTTAGAGCCAAACATTGTAATTGTTTTTCTCGATGATTCGGGATGGGCAGATTTTGAACCTTTCGGGGATCCGGTGCTGGAAACACCGGGCATCATGCAGCTGGCTGCCGAAGGGTGTGCCTTTCACAATTTCTATGTACCCCAGGCCATATGTTCGGCCTCAAGGGCCGCATTGCTGACCGGATGCTATCCTGGGCGGACAGGGGTATTCGGTGCCCACGGACCCGGTGCATGGGGACTCGATACGGCGTTCGCCACCATGGGCGAGGTATTCAGCCGGGCAGGCTATGCAACGGCAGCGTTTGGTAAATGGCACTGCGGCGACCAGCCGGCCACCAGATCCCATTCAAGGGGATTCGATGAAACCTGCGGGCTCATGTACTCCAATGACATGTGGAAACATCATCCTGAAGCGCCCGGATACTGGGGTCAGTGGCCCCTCAGTTACTGGGAAAACGGGCAGATTACCATAGAGGAGGTTTCACCCGATGACCAGAAACACCTCACGGCGTGGTATACCGAACATGCAGTGGATTTCATTCACCGGCACCAGGACAGCGCGTTCCTGCTTTACATACCGCATAACATGCCCCATGTGCCTCTCTACTGCAGCGATGAATTTGAGGGAAAATCAGGAAAGGGATTGTACGCGGATGTGATGCTGGAACTGGACTGGAGTGTGGCGCAGATCAACCAGGCTTTGAAGGAGTGCGGGATTGACCGGCGCACCATTGTCATTCTCACTTCCGACAATGGCCCCTGGATCTCTTATGGCAACCATGCAGGCTTTACACCATTCAGGGAGGCCAAAGGCACCAGTTTTGACGGTGGGCTCCGTTCGGCGTGCATTATAAAATATCCGGAACAAATCGATCCGGGGACCGTATCGTCCAGGACCTTTGGCTCGGTGGACCTGTTGCCCAGCCTGTGCCACCTGGCGGGTATTCCGCTGCCCGGGAACGAAATAGATGGTCAGAATGTATGGGATCTTATCCGGGGTGAAGCGGGTGCAGAGAATCCGCATGCATATTATGCATTTTCAAATAACACCAATTTTGAAGGAGTGATGTCAGGTGACGGTAGATGGAAACTTCATTTCCCACACGGATACCGGACGCTTGAATCTTTTGGGAACGATGGTTTTCCCGGAAAATATGCCATTTCAACCATCGATACTTCCCTGTTCGATATGCAGAACGATCCCGGCGAGTCCCGCAATGTATTGCATGAATATCCCGAGATAGCCAGGTCACTAATCCGGATTGGAGAGGATCACAGATCCAGGTTCTATGGTGACCATTAGCTGCTTTCTTTCAGGCGAGATGCAATCCCCCGCTCCATCCATCCACATATCCGGGCTGCATCCAGGCAAGGTTCTTTCCCTGGAAGAATGGCCGGAGTGCCATTCGGATCTCCTGCATCCTTGACTCTTCCAAGGGTTTGAAATTTCGAAGGATCTCCAGGTTGGCATCCAGGACCTCCTGGCTGTCCATTCCCACGTTGATCATATGAAATTCTTGCAGGGAGAGCGCATACCTAACAAGTTCCTCAACACTCAATCCTTCCACGGTTTCCCGGGGGCGGATCACCTTCATGGCCACCACTCCCATGCCTTTATTCATTGCAAAGGGGGCCGGGAGCTCCTCGAATCTCTCTTGCCCGTTGGATACCTGATGGTTCAGGGCCACCATCATGACGTCAAAATTGTACAATTCGGCCGCCCTTTTCATGCCCTCCGCGGTGGTGTGACCCGTGAAACCGATATGCTTGATGACCCCTTCACTTTTGTATTGCTCCAGGACCTCCAGCACATTTCCCATTTCACCCAGCTGTTCGGCATCCTCAACCGAAGAGATGGAGTGCACATGCATGAGGTTGATATGGTCTGTACCCAGCCTTTCAAGGCTCCTCTCAATGCTCTTTTTGGCGTTTTCAGCTCCCCGGTCACCGGTTTTTGTAACCAGGAAGACC
Organism: Bacteroidota bacterium; assembly: GCA_024640885.1. Lineage (GTDB taxonomy): Bacteria > Bacteroidota > Bacteroidia > Bacteroidales. Next base: position 5,803 of record JAHEEC010000145.1, read on the forward strand.
CTGTCCCTGTGTTGCTTCAGTATCATTCCAATCCGCTCCTCGCTTGAAAGCCGGTCATTCCCGTAAGAGGATGCAGTATCCCAGTAATAGAGGCCCTGATCAAGTGCATTTTCCAGGATTTGCAGTGCCTGGTCATCATCTTCCACGGACATCCAGCGGCTCCCGCATCCAAACCCCATCCGGGGAACACGGACTCCGGTATTGCCCAGTTTAGCGGTGGGCAACCCCTTGGGATCGTAAGGGGAAGAAATACCTGAACATCCCGCAACAGGAGCAATGGCTACCGTTGCTGCAGCAGCAGCGGTGGTTTGAACGAACTGCCTTCGTGTAATTTTTTTCTTCATGGTACAGGGTATTTTTATATTAGTTGCCTTTCCTCGGAACAAGATAACCATATACCTCTAACCAGTCAAGTCTTGAACAGGCCTCGCTTTTCCCTCCGGGCATCAGGTCGGTAAACCCGATCTCCTCCACTTTAGTCAGGTCGGGTCCTTCAATACTGACCAGTGCGGAAATGGTTTCCATATCAATGGAGAGCCATTGGATATCGCTGATAATAAACTCTTTTCTACGCCAGTCGGAGGAGGCTGCATCCCCTTCCCTGCTTACCAGCCAGGTGCCATTGCTCAATTTAACGAGAAGATGCAGTTCCCTGAATCCAAACTGCTTGCTCCTCCAGGAGATCCGTGCAAATTTTGACAGGTCCACATCGTTGTCCCGGTGTTTCAGGGTGACCGCCCAGTTACCGGTACACAGGCCCGACCAGATATAATAGGGATCATCTTCAGGAGCAGCGTGATGGCTCTTCTTGATGCTGTCCCTACCCGGACCGTAAAGTCCGAGGATAAGATCAGGATTATTTACATGGCCCTGGCTGACAGGCGTTTCGGCCGG
>JAHEEC010000008.1:0-62114 GCA_024640885.1 Bacteroidota bacterium
ATTCCATTCCGTCCAAACAGCAATTAAAGCTTTACTATAATGTGAACTGGAAGAATTAGGATCCAGTTCAAGAGCCTTGTTGAGGTAAGCATAAATCTTAGGAATGGCGACTGATGGTGATACAAAGCTCATTTGATTCTGGTAAGCCCAGGCGGATGATAGGCCTGCATAGGGTTGGGCCCATTCAGGTTCTATTTCGATGGCAATATTGAAATATTCTTTAGCTTTTTGCAGGCTGTTTTTATCGATCATTTCCAGGTAATGCAGCCCTAGGTAGTAGGCTTCAACAGCCTGATCGTCAATTTCTCCCGATTCAGCAAGCAATAATTCTTCATCTGCCGTTAATTCAATTTTCAAGTGATCTGCAATCTGCTTAGTCACCTGGTTATGAAGGTTTGGCAAATGGCCCTTCGACTCCCTGTATTCAGCATTCCAGAGTTGCTTCTCTTCAGGAGTGTTCATGGTTAATTGGAAACATATACTGTCACCCATATACATTACCGAGGGCTCTACAATTACATCCACCCCCAGTTCAGAAGCAATCTGAGCCAAGGTCTTATCGGCATCTTTGTAGACATCGGATGTGGTTTTGGAAATGACCGTTATGACTCTCCCTACATCACTGATAAGCGACGAATGCATGCCGGACATAACAATGTCCAAGCGTTCATCACCCGTATAATTTTGGAATGGCAGAATCAGCATGGATTGAATTTCTCCGGGACGAATCATATTGCTTCTGCCCATAATATTCATTACAACCAACCCCACAATGGCCACAAAACTTATAATGGTAGCTATCTTCCAGGCATTGGAGGTCACTGTTTTCTCTCCTTCTTTAAACTCTTCTATAGATTTGGTAAGCTCAATTCCTTCAGAGGTCAGATCATAAAGCCACGAAAAGACAATGGCCAGTGGGAATCCCACGGCCAGTACTATCACCACGATCATAAGTAAGTTGGGTGGGAAGTTTAGCGTATCCGCCAGATTATTGATCAGTTCGATGATGACAAATGATGTAGAGGCATAGATGGTGATCACATGCACCACCTTGCGGCGTTTTAACTCCTGCCAGAATTGGGATAGTTTTTTGGGCATATGGTTAGGGTTGCATGCTACAAGTTACTTATCTAGAGGATATGAGTCAAATCAGGGAAGACTTCCGTTTTACAGACTTGGAAATCGTGTTTACTTTAAGAGAGGAAATATTATGCAGGCCTTAGAGGCTCACATGAATTAACAACATCTGCAATTCAATGTATAAATGGATTGGCTAAAAATCAGCCTGCTGATGGATCCGTTGACGGATTTTTCGTGCATCTACTTCATAGACAGCAGATTCATTATCAATCAATTGCCTCTCATAGAATATACAAACCATCAACAAGATCCAGAGCTTTTTTAATTTCCAATTCAAGGTGACGGGGGTGTTGGTGGAATTTGCTTTCGGTTGAAGATGCAATTATGTAAGCGGAGAGCCAGCCATAAAAATGAAATAATTCACACCCGGATTCCCATGACCAAGATGTCATCTATCTGCTCATTTCCTCCCCTCCATTCTTCAAGAGTTGTTTCAAGAATAAGTTTTTGATCAGCCATGCCCTTATCCTGAATGCTTAGAAGCAGTTCCTTGAAGTATTTTGACTTATAACTTTTCCTTTTCGGCCCGCCGGTTTGATCCACGTAACCGTCAGAGAATAGGTAAAGAGTGTCATTCTTTTGTAAGTGCAGATTGTGGCAGGTAAAGGGCTGATGATCATCGTAAATACCTAGGGGCATTTTATCTGCTTTCACTTCCATTATTTCCTGTTTTCTGACCAGGTAAAGGGGACGAAAAGCTCCTGAATATTGCATTTGTTCGAAGTCCGGGTCGAAGATGCAAAGCGCCAGTTCCATTCCGTCGCGTTGCTCATCCGTTCTTCCTGTTTGATGCAGGGACTGTATGACTCTTGTCCGGAGTTGGTTCAGTATATCATTGGCGCAGAGGACTTCTCTCGTTTTCACGATCTCATTCAGGAATGCAATGCCTAGCAAACTCATAAAAGCACCCGGCACACCATGTCCGGTGCAGTCTGCCAATGCTGCAAACAGTTTTCCCTCCTTTTCGGCCAACCAGTAAAAATCCCCGCTTACAATATCCCGGGGCTTGTGAAAAATGAAATAATCCTTCAACAGGGTATCAACATTCTTCTTTGGCGGAAACAGCGCATGCTGGATCCTCCTGGCATAATTGATGCTGTCGGTGATCGCGTTGTTCTGACTTTCAATTTTCCGGTTCTGTTCTTCCAGAATATGGTTGGCTTTTCTTTTGTCGAAAAAGCTTACAAGAATAACCACCACCAGTACAAGCATGAGTACAAAGCCCACAATAAAAGAATTGCGTAAGGTCTTTTGTTGCTTGGCCTCCTGGGCCTGAAGGGCATCCTTCTTTTGTTGCACTAATTCAGTAGCCTGTTTTTCTTTTTCGTAGCGGTACTGGTATTCGAGACCTGCAATTCTTCTAATGTTTTCTTCGTTGTAAAGGCTGTCGTATAGCTCTTTGTGCAACATGTGATTTTCAAGAGACGCCCGGTAATTGTGAGTGGCCAAATAAATGTCGGTCAATTGTTTATACATATCAACCTGCTCCTCCAGCAGGTCCAGTTCCCGTCCAAGCCCCAGGCTTTTTTGCGTGTAGTCAAGAGCCTTTGTAAAATCCTCTGTTGCAAGGTATATGTTGCCCATATAACCAAACAGATCGCAGATTCCCTTCCTATCCGACAATTCTGTTTTTATTTCAAGCGACTCCTTGTAATAAACAAGGGCTTCCTGATGATCTCCCATCTGGGCATGCAAATTTCCAATACTGGACAGACATTGTGATTCACCATATCGCTCACCGATTTCTTTTGTGAGGACCAAGGATTTTTGGAGATACTCAAAGGCCTCCTGGAAATTTCCCTGCTTTCCCGATGTGATTCCCATACCCATCAGGCAATTTGAAATTCCACTCTTATCCTGGAGTTCTTCCAGGATCTGAAGCGACCGGTTAAAGTAATCCAGGGCATTCTCATGATCTTCCTGGGCTGCATGAATGCTTCCAATGTTCATCAGACAGCTGGAAACCCCCCTTTGATCGGAGATCTCTTCTTTTATTTTCAATGAGTTCTGGATGTACTCGAGGGCCAGGGGATAATTCCCCTGGTCCTGGTAAATCAGTCCGATGTTGTTCAGACACCTGGAAACTCCCTGTTTATCCCCGTACTCTTCGTCTATTTCACTTGATCTCTGATAGCACCCAATGGCCTCATTGTAATTGCCTTGGTTCTGGTGGATGATTCCAATATTCAGCAGGACACCCGATTCCCCCTGTTTATCCCCGATCTCCTTCAACAGGTCGAGGGTCTGTTCAAAGTAACGGATGGATTCGCTATAATTGCCCTGCCTCATATGAATATATCCGATGTTATGAAGGTTGGATGACAGGGATTTCTTATCACCGGCCAAAGTTGCATATAAGTTCGATTCCTGAATGTATTCAAGCGCCTCCTGATAGTTCCCCTTCTGCGCACTTAAAATTCCAAAGCTGCCCAGGCTTTTAGAGATCAGGCTATTGTCTCCCAGTTCCTCAGCTAATCTGAGAGACTTCTCAAATTGCTCCATGGCTCTGTCATACTCACCCAGTTTCCAGTGAACCCTGCCGATATTGTTTAAACACTTTGAAACTCCTCGGGAATACCCTATTTCTTCGAACAACGCTAGGGATTTCAGAAAATAATCCTGTGCCTCAGAATTTTCTGATTTACTGTAATGGTAAGTTCCCAGGATCCTTAAGGCCTCAGCCCTCCCTTTTACAAAACGAATCTTTTTGGAAAGCTCCAGAGCCTCGTTGGCATAGCTCAGCATAAGCTCGTTGTCATATTCGTAAAGACTCAGGGCGGTGGCATTTAAAAGATTGATCCAGGTGCTGTCCTTTTTCGATGGCTGTTGCAACAATAAGGTCAGGCTGTCGATTTCTGAGGTTTGGGCATTTAGCACTGAAAAGAAAGAAGACAATACCAACAGTTCTAGCAAAAAAGGAATTCTTTTCATGGTAAGTCGGGATTATAGTCTCTGACTAATTTAAGATTTCTGTTGAAAAATTTGGCTCTTTTATAATCCGGCCTTAAATCTGCAGTTCATGACTCTGTAAGTTTTGACAGAATAGGGAGACATGTTTGTTTTAAGAGAAGTGATATTATGATGGCGCTTGAGGCTCATAGGTAGCATAAGCATAGGAGATTCAATTCATACTATAAATATCTGAAAAAACACCTGCGGATGGATTCGTTGACGGTATTTTCAATCATCTCAAACGTGCATAGATTCCTTGTAATCAGCAACCGGACCTAGACTTAATTTGAATACAATCAACATGGTACTGAAATTTTTAAACTTCCACAACAGGTTGACAAAATCCCAGCTAACACTATTGCAAACACTTGCATCAAGGTTTCCGCCCGATTATATCTCAAATTATTGGGGGCTGGTGGCACCACGCCAAACCGCGAAAGCCCCTGTTGATCTCCGGATCGGCAGGGGCTTTCCAATTTATAAGGAAATATCCGGAAAGGGAATAAGCTCCAATTTCATTAAAAGGCAACAGATCAGCTATTGCTGCAAAAAAAAATGTAATTAAGAAACAGCCCGGCAACCTGTTTGCGAACCTATGGTGTTTTCCGGATACTTTTACGGAACCTGGCTGTAAACTTTTAGTGTGAAATCATCAAGACGGACAGACTCATTTCCATTGTATTCCACATAGCACCTGATAGAGCTGTCTGCCGGTTGAGATTCAATTTTCGTAAACAGGTTGCTCATGTACCAGTCATCATCTATTCTCCCGGAAGAGGAATCAGAGGTTGATATCACATCATTTCCCTTGATATCAGTGTATTCACACTTAATTAGGATATTATCTGTATCATCTTCATTGAAAATATTGCTTTTTACAGATGATGAAACCACATCTCCTGTTGCTATTCCTTTCAGGGTATACAGCGGACTTCTGGGCATATCATCCTTCAGGAGAATTGAATAATGTCCATGGGCAGCAATTCCCTCCTGGAGAATAAAGTCTCCCGGAAGAATCATGCGTTCATTATCGCTGTAGAGTTGACCATGATTTATTTTCTCGAAACCGCAGATCAGATCCACAGTTCTTATCCAGCCGTCGAGGTTTCTGTATCTGATGATGTGCTCCTCTATTTTTTCATAGGAGTAAACCGTATCACGTTGAAGGCGAATACCTGCATCACGGGCATATTGTTCAACGAAGTTGCATAGTTCCGGGCCATTCCAACCCGGTTTTGAATACAGATGTATTCCGTTTCCACTGAGCAGAACCTCCTCAAAATTAGCGACCCGCATTCGCATATACTTCAAAGGATTTCCGATCCCTTCCCAGGTCAGTATATTGGGATATATTCTCTCATAATCCAGATAGGCGCGTTTCTCGTGGTGCAGGTAACTCACTCCGAGAACCATAGCATTTTCCGGCATGGGTGTGGACATCCATATGGGGGTGATGATGAAATAATCCTCCGAGGATATTTGATCCCGAATGAACGCTTCGGTTGTCCTCTTATCCTGAAGATTTACATTGACCCCGGAAAAGTTTTTGGCAGTGGATATGAATGGAAAAAGCAAGAGGATGGCAAAAACGATGGAATATGACAAAGTATTGTACTTGGAACGGACCGTTCTTTCAAAAATTTGGATGATCGTGAAGAAGATCATCGGGATTAAGCTCAAAAATGGTAAGGCATAATATCCTTTATAGTGTTTGGCAGTGATTGCAAGTCCCACGATAATGGCAATCATGGAAGCAATCAAAAAAAGGAAATCCTTCTTGTTTAGTGCTCTCAATTTAGGTCTGATTACCAGAATAAGAAGGCATAGCGCGCTCAATGTTGTGATGATGGAAAAGGAAGGATTGTGTTTAAAGACAAGAGCGATGTGCTTAAAGAAACTTGATGTGTCAATAATTCCCCGATTGCCCGATCCATATAATCCACTGTGCAAGAACATCTCCTTGACAATTCGCCAGAATGATCTGAATTTTGATGAAACGGGAAGAAAGAAGACCAATGCAGAACCAATGCTGGAGAGGATATACCAGGCCCTGTTCCTCCACCCTGGAATCAATATGAAAGGAAGGACCAGCAACGGGATGAAATTATATTTTGTGACAAGACCAGCCCCCATCAAGATACCAGACAGAACGGAGAATTTCACAACCTTGAAATTCTGATCATAGAGGTACCTGATATAGAGGATAAAGAACAAAAGGATTATGACAGTCATCAACCTGTCCGGGCTGTATCTTGAAAGAATGCCATAATGAACTTCAGTGAAAAAATAGGCAGCCTGCAATACAAGAGCTCCAATGATACTCGAGGTATGCTTGTATACCAACAGTCCAAGCCGGAGGACCAAAAAGAAGATTATTGATGTGAGAAAAAGGTTGCTTATAGAAAGATAAAACTCAGGGTCAGAGATCACATCGGTTACGATATCATTATACCCCGCGAACAGGTGTATGATGCGAAAAAAGAGCCCGGTTAAAAGCTGTAGCGGTGTTCCCGGATGATCGATATGCCCGATTTTGTTGAAGTCAAGGGTTGCACAATTCAAACCACTTATTACATACATGTATTCCGGATCAATACTCCTCAGGTAATATGGCCCGAGGAAGAAATTTAGATATACCGTCCAGATCACGATAGCTCCTGGAATAATATAAAGGATTGATCGTTTTGACAAAATGTTCATCATAGCTAGTCCTGTTGAGGCTTAGATTTCAAAATGATTTGGATGGCCTTGTGTCATATATGGCCATGCTTTTGGTTTTCTTATCTATATTAATAAATTTACTCTTATGACATGGAAGTTTTTCCTTGGCATTTTTTTCAGCCTTTGTGTGGGGTGTGAGGAATACGGCCTGAAAGAGAAATATAAAAGACCTGACTGGCTTCCGGGAAAATTGTATACTGCTGTAACAGTTCAGGAGAATCTCTCCATGTTTGCCGAGTGTTTGCGGCTTACCGGTTTAGACACCATCCTGGATGTTTCGGGAAGTTTTACAGTGTTCGCCCCTACCGATGAAGCCATAGAACAGTATCTCTCAGAAAATCAATATGCCAGCGTATCGAACATCCCACCTGATGAACTGGAAAGAATCACGGAATTCCATATAATTCAGAATCCATGGTCGCTTGAGCAATTACAGAGTCTCAGCATTTATGGCTGGAGAACGGTCGATGATGAAAATAGGAATTCATACGCCTATAAACGCCAGACAATATTTAAAAATCCTGTTCAAAAATATTGGACTACCAGGAAGAACAATAAAGAGATGGTTGTGATAGATTCAACCATCTCAAATCATTACAAAAGGGTGTTTGTAGGATCAAGAAAATATGCACCTGTTTTCTATGATGCGTATTTAGATGTAAATGATCTTACTTCCGAGGATTTCTATTTTTATTTTGAAAGGGCATTTGAACCGGGAAATGTCTATTATGCCGGTGCCAAGATCCTGCAGGCGGATATTTTGGCCGAAAACGGATTTGTACATATCATCGACAGGGTGGTGAACCCCATGCTGAACGCGCAGGAGCTGCTTGAAAGAGATTTACCTGGTGAAAGCTATAAACTCTTCCTGGAAATGGCCTATTGGTATTATCCGACCTTCGAGGCAAACATGAGCGCTACATACAATCAACCGGAGGTAAGGCTTGGAGCCCTGGTGGATACATTGTGGGACCTAAACTATCCAGACCTGGCATTCGCTCTGCAAAAGGAAAGTACCGGGACCGAAGGCACGGGTATTAATGAGACCATGGTGAGGCACAATGGATTGTTTGCCCCGACAGATATTGCCTTCAGGGAATTCATCGATGGCATTTTAACCGATAAGTCAGGATTCCCCCATTGGGGCGATTACAGGATTCTCCCCAGGGATCTTTGCGAGATCATTGTTGCTCGACATTTTAAGTCTGCTCCCATATATCCTTCCACAAATCTTTATCAGCAAATTTTCATGGAAGAGGGCAGTTTCCAGCAGAATGAAGGGGATATCATAAGAAGGGAATTCGGCAGCAACTGCACCTTCATTGGATTGGACACCTATGTTCCCGACCGGGTATTTACCAGTGTGACGGGACCCGTATTCCTCCGCCCGACCTATTCCATTTTCCGGAGAGCGATGCTATATGCCGGTGTCCAGGAAGCCATCGCTAACCACCCCGGGGAATTGTATTTTTTTCCGATCCCTGATTATGCCCTTGAATCCGATTCCTCATTGATCATAAACTGGATTGACTATGATGAAAACAGGTACAATTTCCAGGCGCTCGACAGGTACATGCATGAAATGGTGACCCTTGGGAGAAATACCATCAGAAACCTGATAATGAACCAGGTCGGGACTCCAATTCCCAACGATAGCACCGATCAGGAAATCATAAGAACCTTAAGGGGTAATTTTATCACATGGGATCATTCTGATAACACGATCCGGGGCACACTCCCCTCCACGTGGGGGTACAACGGGAGTATTGTCACAACCTGCTATCCAGGTCCCCTGCATGAACCCTCGGATAATGGAAAGGCCTGGAGTGTCAATTACTGGTTCAATTTTTAGCAATTGGACGGGGCGATCATCTTCTGACTATTCAAGTTTTATTCTGGTAACGGTTCAGCGACCAACAGCCCTGAAACCGAATGGACAGGACCTGTATTTGTCAGAATATTACATGCATTCCACACCGGGCGGATGAAGTCAATTAATGTGGTATCTCCGGATTCAGAGATTGTAATTCCATATACATCAACACCCGGATTGATCCGTATCTCCATTCCCACATCGATTACTACGGTTTCATTGCCCAGGGTCCAGTATTCCCCTTTGCCCATATATAAATCGTTCAGGTAAAATTCTCTGTCCAGGAAATGATAGGCGGTGAACTGGTAAAACGGATTATCCGTGTCCGAAAATGCCATTCCTGGCGTTGCAACACGTTCGATCAGCTCTTCAATGTTCATGATCCCGGTCCGGTGATAAATACTGTCATGTTCGGCCAGAATGGTATAACTGCCAAACCACAGCCTTTCCCTGATTCCGGATAGCTCAATGGCCTGCGCCAGGATCGAATAATCTTCCTGTTGCTGAATCCAATCACAACCTGAGAACTCTACCTGTTGGAGGACCTCGGAGATCACATGGACACAGCCGTTGGTCATTTCCAGGTTTGATTTGATAATAGAAGCCACATTGTTCACTTTTATGAGCGGGTTATCATCTTCCGTGTAAAAGCCAATGGTCAGCCTCTCCCCGGTCAGGGTTCTTTCTGTAAGCGCCCCGAATGGAAATTCATCTGTAGGGACTTTTTTGTTTAATGTATGGTAGCGTGTGAGCGTTTTTAAGATGATGGTGTCCTGCAAAAGTTCTTCAAGATTTCCGTAATCCGGATTCTCCTCAATGAAACGATCAATGGCTTCATTGGTGGGTAAAAAAAGAGTATAACCTTCCCCATTAGGATTGTAGGCACATAACGGGAGAAACATCTTCCCTTCAACCAATATCCTGTTGAATTTCGAATACTCTTCCGGATTTGTTTTAATATATTCACCTATTGTGGAGGTCTCTTCGTAGAACCTGTGAAGTTCATGCGGATCTGATTCACAGGATCTCATGACCGCTGAAAGAATAATCCATGGAATAAGGAACCTGACCAGGATTTGTATTCCATTACCAGGTAAGCGCCCTCTCTCAAATATGATTTTCCTTACCTGGTCCATTTCCGGTATTCTGATGAAGCTCAATTCAACCGGATAAAAGGAATCCGGGTGAAGTTGGTGCGATCTATTTGTACATTAAACATATGCAATATTTTGCATCTACTCGAAAGAAACACCTGTAAACGAAGTCGCAAATACATTTTTATGGCAGTTCGGCCGGGGCTTTTCTATTTCTGAGGATGAAGCGCAAAAGGAATTTTCAGGCTAGATATCATCAAATCGTGATATATGGCTTGGGGAATAAACTGGACCAGGAAAGGAACTTCATTTCGTTAAACACGTAAGAAGCATCATAGGTGACCGTTTTAAAAACGGGAACCAAACCTTACACGGAATCTTAACGCGGATAAAATAATATCTTATGAATTCGCCTGAAATTCAACTAACTGAACAAGTCTGGAGAAGTCTTAAGATTATAATATTTATTATAGCCACCCTTGCCCCATTTATTATTATCTTTCTTGTATTTCGCTACAACAGGATCATCAGCCGCCTGAAAAGGAAGCATGAAACGGATCAGAAAATAGTTGAGAAGAGAATCGAAATTTATGATCGGATTGCGCCAAAACTAAATGATCTATTGTCCTTTTATTGTTATAACGGAACATGGATAAAGATTTCTCCCCTTGATGTCTTAAGATTGAAAAGGGAGCTGGATAAGGAAATAAATATCTATACGCCTCTATTTTCGGACGAACTTGGTAAAAAGTACAGTGATTTTATTGGTTTGTGCTTTGTATCGTTCTCTGGATGGGAACATGAAGTGAAGATTAAATCCTTATTTGATATGCGAAAGGAACACAATGTGGATTGGAACAATGATTGGATCAAGTTCTTTGATACAAAAAATGTGATTGACGCCATCAAGATGAAAGAGCATTATAATGAGCTGATGGCGTTTTTTAAAAAGGAATTGAATATTTAAATCGTGTGTTGAATAGAGAGCGAGGAAGAATGTTGCAGCCCCTGTTGATCTCCGGAACTTCGGGGGGTTTCAATTTCTGTCAATGGAAGTATCGGGGGATTAGCAATGGCATTGTTACTATGTGCTTGAGAAACACCTGGGTAATGTGACTTTAAACCTTGCATCGGGTAACCCGGCGATCTCTGGAAAATAGAACAAAAAACTGATGCGGTTGTTTCTGAAAGGAGATACCACCGAGTCGGGATGCCCGGGAAATCAAACAAAATATTACGGTTCTGGCAGGAACTGAAGCGACGTAAAGTTTTCAGGGTCATGAAAGAAAGAAACTGATCAGAAGAGAGGCCAGGTGATCAGACCGGGCAGAAAAATCGTCAGTGCAAACCACATTGTCATTGCCATTTTGTTTGCAGCGGTTTGCATTCTTCTTTACCCGAAAATTTTCAAACCGCACATAACTGATGATATTGGTCTGGAGAATATTCAAACAAATAATCTGATTGCGGTCCTCCCTTTCTCCAACACAAAATCAGATCCTGAAACCGATCACCTTGGATTTGCAATGGCCGACAAGATCATTGGGAGCCTGGTTTACCTCAATAACATCACCGTAAGATCCTCCGGGTCAGTTTACAATCCTTGCCCCTATTCTGCAATTAGTTGCTATGGAGCTCGATTAGTGTATCCTTAAGTCCGGGTGATTGTGCAGTCACCCTGATGGTTCCGGCTTCATTATTTTTCGTACGGATGATGGCCAACACAAGGCCATTAAATGCTGGGCGCTCCTTCGACGGGAACTCTACCATGCAGGTTGGATCGCCATTATCCGTTGCCACTATCTCACCGGGGCCTTCAATGCTGAATTGCACGTCATTATTTGCCAGTGGCACGACCATGCCCTGGGCATCACATACTTTCACAGTAATGAAAGAAAGGTCTTTTCCATCGGCGGTAATTTCAGTATGATCGGCGGTGGCTTTTAACATGGCCGCTTCGCCTGTGGTTTTCACTTCATCCGTGGCCCATTCTTTACCGTCTTTGTAAACGATTACTTTCAATGTCCCCGGATTGTACACCACATCATCCCAGCGCAGCCGATATTCGTACTCCCCTTTTTTCTTTCTGCCCAGAGAGGCACCGTTTAAAAACAATTCGGCCTCATCGCCGGAAGTGAAAACGTGTACGGGAGTTACCTCCCCGACCCGATCGGGCCAGTTCCAGTGGGGCAGGAGATGTGCCATCGGATAATCGGGGCGCCAGTGCGCCTGGTACAGGTAAAAACGGTCTTTCGGAAAACCTGCCAAATCAATGATTCCGGTATAAGAACTGCGTGCACTGTAATAGGGGGTAGGTTCGCCAATGTAATCGAACCCATTCCAGACAAATTCGCCGGCCACGTATGGGTTTTGTTCAAGAGCTCCAAATACCTTATCTGCAGTTGAACCAAAATCAACAGCGTGCAATTCATAGGAAGAAACCTGTGCAATCCTGGAATCTCCGCCTCTTCCATCCCGAATGGGGGCGCTCAACTCTTTCGATACAGGAAATAGATAGATGCCCCGGCTGCTTGCTGCAGATGCAGTTTCGCTGCTCAATATCACTTTCCCGGGAAACTTCCTGTGAAACTCGGGATATTGTGGTTTGGTTCGAATGCGGTCGGTCCCTTCAAATTCCGGCGACTGCCTGATCCCCTCTCCCTGGTAGTTCAAACTTATGATTTCCAGCACCTCGGAGAAGGGCATGAAGGATTTAGCCCAGTTCATGGAAGCTGTGGTTAATCGTGTGGGATCTTCATCCCTTGCTATTTTCTGCAACTTCAGGGAAATCGCTGCTCCATCCTTATCTGTATATTGTTCCCCAACCTCATTGCCATAACTCCACATGATCACGGAGGGATGATTTTTGTCCCGGCGGATCATCGCCCTGAGATCCTGTTCATACCAATCGGGGAAGATAAGATGAAAATCGTGGGGTGTTTTTTTACGCTCCCATACATCAAAAACTTCATCCACCACAAGAAATCCCATCCTGTCGGTAAGTTCGAGCAATTCCGGTGCCGGGGGATTGTGTGCAAAACGGATGGCGTTGCAACCCATTTCTGCCAATATTTCTAGCTGGCGTTCAGCGGCTCGGGTATTGAATGCCGCCCCCAAAGCGCCCAGGTCATGGTGCTGATTCACCCCTTGTATTTTTATAAGTTCACCATTTAGAAGGATCCCCTTATTTGGATCGTATTCTACAGACCGGACTCCAAAACGGGTTTCGTACCGGTCGACCGGGACACCCTCTATCATCAAAGTGGTAACGGCCAGGTAACGGTTTGGTTTCTGCGTTGGGAGGGGTCCCCATAAATCCGGATTTTTCAAAATTACAGAAGCATCCACTTTTGTGCTTTCGCCCGCAGGAATCTCGGTGCGCATGGACGGAAAGCTGGCCACGGCCTTGCCGTTTTTTCTGCCCTCATCATCCAGGGTAAAGACCTCTGTTTCTATTTCAATGAGCGATTCCTGATTCGATGCGTTATCGATGCGCGTTGCAATATCAACCGTCGCCGACTGTTTCGAGATGTTTCTGGTCGTTACAAATGTTCCCCACTGGCTCACATGAACGGGATTCGTCCTGGTGATCCACACATTGCGGTATATCCCTCCCCCGGGATACCATCGGGCTGAATTATTTGGATTATCAATTCGAATGGCCAGCTGGTTCTCACCTCCCATAACCACGTATGGGGTTAAATCTAACCGCCAAGAGTTGTAACCGTAAGGCCAACCACCTACCAGGTTTCCATTTAACCACACAGTGGCATATGACATCGCACCATCCACATCGAGGAATATGCACGTACCGGTATCTGAAGCCGGGATCTCTAATTTTCTTCGGTACCATCCCACACCGTTGCTTGGCAAACGTCCCATTCCACCACCCACTTCAGGATTCCAACCTTCCTGAAATGGGCCTTGAATGGCCCAATCGTGTGGCAGGGTTACATTTTCCCACGCCGATTCGTCCAGACCGGGCTTCACAAATGGAAAATCACCTCCGGGATTGCCTTCCGGACGCACATGGTGAACTTTCGGGTTCCCAATAAAGTTGTTTCCTGTGGGTAATACCCACATTTTCAATACCCCTTGAGCAGATTCAAATTCAACTGCTTCTGTAGGTTTTGAATCGGCATCTTTGTCATCCCTGTATTCCGAGGCTTCGGGACGCACATCGTAAATCAGGTGATCGGTCTCCTCTGGTGAATTATATTTTTGAAAGCGCCAATTATCATTGATTGAAATCCTTTGACGAAATTCATTATTCCCGCTTTCGCTGGTATGGACGGAATTCGCACATGAGACAATCCCCGGCACGGAAGCAATCATCCCCACTTTCCAAAGAAGAGAAACAAATGGTATATTATTAATATTCATCGCATTATATTTTCTTAATCCTTTGGCTTTCCAAGTTAAAGTATTTTATTCATTCAAGAGAGCCGGTTCCTGTCTTGAAAATTTCGATCCATGTCCTGCTTCTAGATCTGTTCCAGGTGCTATAGCCCTTCTAAGATCAACGTGATTTTTGAACGTGCTCAAAATCACTATTCCGGCAGCGGATTTATCTTTCTGGAATGAGAATACTTATGGCTGGACCCTGGCGGAAGGCTCCGTCATTGATGCGGACCGGGTTACCGAAGTCTTTGATGGACTTTTGCCCCTTCCCTTGTGACTATTTCTATTACCTCTTCAATGTCTTTTTTAGAGGTTCGAAAGTTTACAATACAAGCCCTCAGACAATACCTCTCATTCACCACCGCATTCGATAGAAATAACTCTCCACCTCTCTGCAATGAATTGAGCAACTCTTCATTCAGGCTGTTCAGATACGCCTTCTCGCCTTCAGCTTCCCGGGCACAATCCGATGGAACATATCTGAAAGTTGTAATGCTTAAAGATTGTGTGATTGCCTCAAGTTCCTTATGGTTGTTTGCCAGCTCGAACAATAGTTTTGAAAGTTCAATATCTTCGGCTATCATTTTGGTATAACCATGCCGCCCCACTTGCTGGAAAGTCAACCACACTTTTAGCGCCCTGAAACCCCTGGAATTTTGAAGCCCGTATTCATAATAGTTTTGTGTTAGGTTATCTTCACCCGTACCAAAATTATAATATTCAGGGTGAGAGCTATAGGTGTCAGTTAAATGCCTGGGATTCTTCACCAGTGTGCAACCGACTTCCAGTGGATTATAGAGCCATTTATGTGGATCAAGTGCTATAGAATCCGCTTCATCCACGCCTGCAAATAACTCCTTGAGTTCAGGGAGACCTGCCGCGGGAATGCCGTATGCCCCGTCGATATGAAACCACAAATCATTTGCTTTGCATACAGCGCCGATTGCATGAAGGTTATCTACAGCTCCCGTACTTACATCTCCGGCAGTCCCCACGATCATAAATGGTTTGTAACCTTTTTTCAGGTCTTGGTTTATTGCGTGTTCTAATGCACCGATATCCATTTTTTGCCCGGCATCTGTCTCTATCCAGCGTATCGATTTGTTGCCATGACCAAACAAAACAGCTGCCTTTTCGATCCAGGTATGGGTCTTTGCAGAACAATACAACACCAGTTTCCCCGAGGTTGTCGAAATGCCGTCCTCCTTAAAATCATCAGATATTTTAGCGTTTCTAGCAGCCAGAAAAGCTGTAAAATTTGCCATATTTCCTCCGCTCACCAATATACCCCCCCAACTTGTCGGGATCCCTATAAATTCTGCAAGCCATTTGATGGTTTGTTTTTCAATTTCGGTGGCCGCGGGACTTAAAATGTTGGCCCCCACATTTGGATTGACTGCAGCTGCCAATAAATCTGCCAGTGCACCCAGGGGGGCAGCAGAGGAAGTGATGTATCCGAAAAATTTCGGGTGTCCGTTTAAAAGAGAATGGTTGAATAATAAATCTGATGCTTTTGTCAATAATTCAGAAGCAGAAGTTCCGTTTTCAGGCAGTGATTTATCGCCCAGGATTGAAAGCAATTGCTCCGGCGATTCCGCCGATGTGACCGGTTTATCCTTGATCGTTTCAATGAAATTGGCAATTGAGTCGATTAGCTGATGACCGATCTCTTGAAATTCCTGCCTGCTAATTTCGATGGGTGTGTCCCGGTTACCGGACCGTAAACTGTTCTCCTTTTCTGTTGCCACAGTGTCAATCCTTGATCATGTTTGTAATGGGGGGGAGTGTCTTACTATAAACATTATTCTATGGATTTGGTTCAGGGGCCCATCATGCATTCATAACTCCCATGTAAAGGAGAGCAGAATCGTTGTTTCTTAGCCTGTGGATGCTTTTTGAGGGCGGGGGTTGGCCGGTGAATTCTAAAGTTTGTTTATTTTTTGAGTGAAAAAATATCCTGTGCTTTTTTAATGGCTGAAGTGGGCCCCACAAAAATTACCCGGTCCCCTGCTTCAATGGTGGTCTCTCCACGAGGAACCACAAAGGCGTTCTCCCTGATAATAGCTGCAACCACACATTCTTTTGGAATATCGATCTCACGGATTAATTTACCGACCACTGCAAATTTTTCAGCGATGGTAACGCCTACAAGACTGGCCACTCCCCGTCCAATTTCAAATAGCTGTGCCACACCGGGCCTGTCCAGGTAATTTTCCACCATTGTAGCCGTAGACCAGGGAGTACTGATGGTCACAATTCCCTTCTCTTCAAGCAGCGGAATATAATCCGGGTCCTGAACAATTGCGATAACCTGGGGGATCCCGATCCGTTTTGCCTGCAGGGCCACGATCACATTTCGACCATCATCATTTGAGGCAGCGATAGCCACGTCAATGTTTTTAACACCAGCCTGCTCAATAATTTCAGCTTTACTGCCATCCCCTTGTATAATTGGCATGTGATATCTTGCTTCAATTTCTTTGCATAGCTTTTCATCCTCTTCAATGAAAATTACTTGATGTTCAACCGATCTGAACATGAGCCTCAGTTCGTCTTTTGCTAAGAGGCGATCGGCGATGTTCCTGCCTATTCTGCCTCCATCGATAATCAATACTTTCATACGTTTTTTCTTTAGAAGTTGAATCCAGGTATTCAGCTTTGAATAGGTACTGTTGATATTGAATAGCTGTGCACGGTTTGCAGGTTTTAACAAATATATTGCACCTCCGATGATGGTTAGCAATCCACCTAATAGAAAACTTCTGGCCTCCAGTGCAGGAACAAACAACCAGCATGAAAGAAGACCCAGAATGGGAATATAGGGGTAAAGGATCACTTTAAACGGACGTCTCAGGTTGGGCATTTTTTTGTGGAGTGCAATGACCGCATAATTAACGATTCCCAATCCCATTAAATAGCCAAAATCACTCAATGAAGCGGCAAACTTCACGACTCCCGTTGAACCAAAAATAATTACCATAGCCGCACATACAAAAAGGGCAATATAGGGAGTGCGGAACCTGGGATGCAGTTTGGCAAAGGCCCTTGGAAAATGCTCATCTCTGCCCAGCGCAAATAAAACCCGTGCGCTTGCACCCAGGGTTACGCTGAAGGCTGAAAGGCTTGCCATAATAGTGGCCAGCACAGCAACCCAGCGTCCCCAGGGACCCAGGATCCTCTCCGCTGTGAAGATAAATGGCACATCATTTTCAGCCAGATCTTTGTAATTGACGGCTCCCATCATCACGAAAACCACAAACACATATAAGATGATCCCGGCTCCCAGGGTGATTAATATCGCCCTTGGTATTGTCTTCCCCGGATTCTTAATCTCTTCCGAAGCAACTGTGATCAGTTCGAAACCCACATAGGATATATAGATAAGAGCCATTGATGGAATGAATGGCGCCAGCCCCATTGGTGCCAGAGGTTTAAGATTAGGGGCCTTTACAGAAGAAAGGCCAAGAATGGCTACACCGATTAATATTGCGAGTTCGATGAGATTCATGACAGTAATTAATTTTAGAGCTTCTGACATGCCTCTAAAATTTATCAATGTGAACACAACGGTTGTAACCGCAATAATTACAGGGATACTGACATCCGGCAAAAAATAGCCCCGGATGGTTAACGCAAATATGATGGCATACAACGCACAACCGATGGTATTGCCAATCCAAAAAAACCACCCGGTGAAAAATGAAACAGGCCTGCTTAAAGTAAGGCTTGTGAATGAATAGCCTCCACCGGCAATAGGCAGGGCTGCTCCTAATTCACTGTAATTCAAAGCTGTAAATACGGTAACCAATCCCATCACCAGGTACACAACAATTCCCATTGGACCAATCATCTTTGCCAGCTCACCGGGTAACGCAAAGATCCCGGGTCCCATCATGGCTCCAATCCCGATCATTGTGGCCATAAAAAGGCCTATGTTCCTTTTAAAGGTTAAGCGCTCCTCCATCGACTACAGTGAGGTACAAATCTTTTATAAAAGGTATGAAAATATAGTCAATTTCCATTGGAAATAGCGGGACCTCTTAAAACTCCGGAAGCCCCCCAAAAACCATCGCCTTTGGAGACCTTCATTATAGACTACATTGGGAAGACAAAACCATGATCTGGTTCAATGAATCATTTATAGTTAGACCGAATTGAAACGTTTTATAGCCTTTATTGATATTTTGGATGTGGTGGGAAGGTTGGCCAGGTTCATTTGATTAGTATCTCAAAGGGATTGACTAATTTTAGCCTCGAGCTGTGCTAATCAACGGAGTGTTCTCCCAGATTATCCTTATCATTTATATATCAAATAAAATGATAGAAAAGAAAAGGTTAAATCTTTTGAGGGTTGCTTATGACGGGATACTGGATCAGATCCATAAAAATGGAAGGGTCCTATTGATATTTAACATTATACCAATCCTGGTGTTTGTCGCAATATGGGTCGTTGGATCTCATCATAATACGGATTTTGGACTTCTAACCCGTGACCCGGCACAGCTATTTAACTTTAATCCGCTGATCGGGATAATTTCAGACTTTGGAATTTTGTTGTGGTGTTCAACGGCATCAATCTGTTTTTTTGTTTTCGTTCATTTAAGAAGTAAACAAGATAGAATCTTCGGCGGATTTTTCGTTGCATCTGCATTTTTAACATTTTATCTACTTTTGGATGATTTGTTCCTCATCCATGAGATTCTTGGCCCTCAATATCTTCATGTCAAGCAGAACTATTTTTATGGGATATACTTTTTTATCTTCCTTGGCTATCTTGTTATTTTTTCCCGGTTGATTCTAAAGACTGAATTTATAATTATGGCAATGGCATTTCTCTATTTTGGAATATCAATAGTCCTCGATTATATATCCAGTAAATTTGGATATGAGATAAACACACTTATAGAAGATGCCTTTAAGTTCTTTGGGATCTTGTTATGGTTTCTGTACTTCTTAAGAATGGGGCTAAAAGTGTTGCGGGATTTTTCCCCGATTCGCGAATCTGAATAACAACGGCTCAACATATTTTTTACATGAGACAACTTGTAATTGCCGGTCTTCTTGTTATTTTTCTGAGCAATCCTGTGGGCGCCCAGGGTTTTACGGAAAGCAACCTGCCCATTGTCATCATCAATACGGATGGGCGTGTGAATATTCCTGATAATCCCCGCGTTCTGGCCTCCATGAAGATTATTTACAGGGGTCCCGGGGAGAGAAATTATGTATCGGATCAGGGTACCGCGGCTTATCTGGATTATGACGGCAGGATCGACATTGAGATCAGGGGATCTTCCTCGCAGGCATCACCCAAAAAACAATATGGCTTCAGCACCCGTCTGGCGGATAATGTCTCCAATAACAATGTCAGTTTGCTGGGAATGCCCAAAGAGAACGACTGGACATTAAATGGGATGGTGTTTGATACCGCCATGATCCGCGATTTTCTCTGCTATAACCTTTTCAGGCAAATTGGTAATTATGCTTCAAGAACTGCTTACTGTGAGGTAGTCATCAATGGTTATTACCAGGGCCTTTATCTCCTTCAGGAAACGATCAAGGCTGACAAGGAAAGGGTGGATGTGATGAAGATAAATACCAGCGACAACTCATTACCCGGTGTTTCAGGAGGATATATTACAAAGGCGGATAAAGTATCCGCAGGGGAGCCTGTGGCCTGGACCCTGTACACATGGTACGGGGCATCTGTGGACTATATTCATGAGCTCCCCAAACCGGAAAATGCAACAGAGGCGCAGACAGCCTATATCAGGAGCCAGTTTGAAGGCCTTGAAATTGCAGCCAGGAATAGGGATGTTTCACTTGACAACGGGTTCCCTTCCATCATTGACGTCCCCTCTTTCACTGATTTTATGCTCATCAATGAGCTTGCATCCAATCCGGATGCGTATATGTACAGTACTTATTTTCATAAGGACAGGAACGGGAAGTTAAGGGCTGGTCCAATCTGGGATTCCGACCTCACTTTCGGGAATGATCTGTTATTGTGGGGATTGGACAGAAGCAAGACCACGGGGTGGCATTTTGAGGAACATCAGAATGACGGATCCACTTTCTGGAGGGATCTCTATTACACCCCCGAATTCAAATGTTACCTTGCTAAGAGGTGGAACGAACTCACCCAACCCGGTCAACCGTTGAATATTTCCCGCCTGGAGCTTTTCATCGACCAGACTGCTGCGATGATCAGCGAGGCAGTGGCCAGGGAGTATGCAACCTGGTATAAATTTGAAGACCATCAGGTGCTAGTCAACAGAATAAAATTTTTTATTAAGGCACGCATGAGCTGGATGACCGCAAACCTCGGTTCGTTTTCAGGCTGCAGCGATGTAGTTATTCCTCCGCTGGTCATGTCCAGGATCATGTATAATCCCGAGTCCTCGGCCGAGTTCCCGGTTGGTGGTGACATGGAGTTCATTGAAATCTTGAACAACGGCGACCAGCCTGTTGACCTGACCGGGATTTACTTCAGGGGGACCGGGCTGGTTTACCAGTTCCCGGTCAATTCAACCCTGGGACCACATTCCACCTATCACCTTGCCAGCAACTGGACCACATTCCTGGACAGGTACGGGTTTGCACCCTTTGGTGTGTTTACAAGGCAACTATCCAATCAGGATGAACGTCTTGTGCTGGCAGACGGTTTCGGGAACGTCATTGACAGTGTGCATTATTACAGTACCCCGCCATGGCCCAACGCTGACGGCAATGGCTCTTACCTTAAACTGACCGATCCGTACCTGGACAACAGCCTTCCGGATAGCTGGATAGCCTCCAATGAAATGGTTGTTTCGCAGGGCGAGGACTATTGGGAAACGGGACTGATGTTATACCCCAATCCGTTGCAAGATATCATGGTAACCGAGGCGGGAACTGAAATAAGTTCACTCCGCATTTATGACTCCCAGGGGCGGCTGTTAAAGGCTATTGCCGTCCATAGCAGGAGATGCGAAGTTGATGTCAGCCAATTTGAGAATGGCACTTACATCATAAAAGTGATCACCGCTTCGAAAATTTATTCCAGGTTAGTGGTGAAAATATAATTGTCTCGCCATTAATGCATAAGGGTGCCGTCAATCCCGGTTCTGAACCAGTCAAAATCCACAAAACCGCCCGTTTCTTTTGTGGCATAGTTAAAGAGGCAAAATTTGTTTCCGGTAAATACCGAAAGGTTGAACCGCATGTTGAGCTCGTTTCCAATGGGCAGAAAGGTTTCATTATCAAGGCTGAAGGAAAAAGTTGTTTTGCTTGTCCCGTATGCAGCTTCTGCGCGGAGGTAGAGAATTGAAGCATCTGTGGCAACTGAATCGATGGTGTGCCCGTCATTGACCATGAGCACATGGTTCTGACCATAGATTTTTTTGATCCCGATGTATGCATAGGGATCCTGGAAAACCGCCAACCCGGCCACATCCCCATCCTTCATGTGATCCACACTCATTTTAACGGTGCCAACTGAGGCCGCATCAGTCGAATAATATGCAAATATCCTTTGTGTAAGCGTATTGCGCGCCTCTCTCAAACCGGGGACCACACCTGCCGTTGAAAGCCTGAGATTCCCGGGGCGCTCTGAAAGGGACCACCTGGTGGGTTCGGGATTGTGATTCCAGCCCCACTGCATGCCAAGCCGGGAAGACTCAAATTCATCGGAAGCTGGCAATGATCTGACGGGGCAGGATCTCCCCACATCAGGTTTCTCATAGGTGATGACACCTTTGCCCTCCACACCCACCATGGGCCAGTCCTCCTGCCAGGAAACAGGCTGCAGGGTGGGAAAACGTCCGAAGGCACCCCCGTCCTGGAAAATCACCGACCACCACTCGCCATTCCGGGTTTCAACAAGGGCCCCCTGGTGTATCCCTGTACCCAACCCTCCGTTATCACGGATCACAATCTTTTGTTCATAGGGGCCGTAGACATTTTCAGAACGCAGGGCTACCTGAAATCCGTCCCTGCCCCCATACGTACAATACAGATAATAGTAGCCATGGATCTTGTACATATGGGCACCCTCCAATCCCCTGCGGATATCGCCGGTAAAGACCAGGACATCTTTGCCTTTGGCTGTAAAATCCGAATCCAGCTCGGTCATATAGATCTCATTGTACCCGTGAGCCACGTATATTTTACCGTCATCGTCAAAAAACAGGCCCGGATCGTAAAATCCGCGCGGCAGATGAGTTATTTCCCAGGGTCCCCCGGGATCATTGGCCGTACATACAAATCCGCCTTCATCAAGGGTAATGAATAACAGGTAATACTTTCCCCTGTGGTATTTCAGGCTGGTGGCCCATTGTCCGTGTCCATACCGGTTGCATCCATCCAGGTCGTAGCATTTGCTGAAATCCATTCGCTCCACCGCATTGCTGCAGTATTCCCAGTTTACCAGGTCGTGGGATTTAAGGAGGGTCACTCCCGGAAATACGAACATGGTGGTCGAGACCATGTAATAGGTCGAATCCACCCTGATCACATCAGGATCAGGAAAATCGGCATAGATTACCGGATTGGTATAGGTGCCGTCGCCGTTATCGCTTTGCAATTGCTGAGCGACCAGGTTGCTTCCGCAAAGGAGCAGGGGTAAGATCAGCCAGATCGGTTTTCCCACTTTTTTTTCATGAATATACTATTTAACGGGGACTATTATTGTGCAAAAGCAAGAAGATCATATCTTGCATTAATCAAATATCAACCCTCTATGCCAGGCCATCCAAACAAACGTTTCCTCTTCTTGCAGGAGCTAAAGAGGCGCAAGGTTTTCAGGGTAATTGCCATGTATGCTGGCACTGCTTTTGTGATCATGGAAGCAGCGGATATCATTTTACCAAGATTGGGTTTGCCCGATTGGACCGTTACTTTTCTCATTATTTTGCTAATTGCCGGGTTCCCCATAGCCATCGTCCTATCCTGGATTTTTGAAATTACTCCGGGAGGAGTAAAAAAGACGGAATCTATTGAAGCGGATTCTGAACCGGATCCTTCGGTTTCAACACTCAGGTCAAATCCGAGGGTTGGTAATGTAATTATTATCGTTCTGATTCTGGCTGTTTGTGTACTCCTTTATCCCAGGGTCTTCAAAAGGGATAGCTTAAAAAACGTCCGTGATGAAGATGGGAGAATCTCGGTAGCGGTTATGCCTTTTCAAAACATGACCAATGATTCCACCTGGAATATTTGGGAGAATGGAATTCAGAACGAGCTAATTACTTCGCTTACTAACGCCGCTGAACTAAAGGTTCGCCAGCCAGAATCCATACGCATCGTGCTTCAGAGCAAAGACCAAACCGGCCATGCATCGTTGGTGCCGTCAATGGCCAGTTCAATTTCAAGGCAGCTCGATGCAAGCGTTTATATTTTTGGGACCATCAAAGAGGCAGGGGATATGGTCCGGTTGAATGCACAGATCATCGACTCGAAAACCGAGGAAACCTTTAAATCATTCCAGGTGGAGGGGGCCGTCCATAGATTAATGTTTCTTATCGATTCACTATCAATGATGGTGAAGAATTACCTTATTATTTCTGAATTACAGAAAAAGGTTAAACCTGATATGCGACCTTATTTAAGCACCTTATCTCCGGAAGCATACCGGTATTACATGATGGGCGAGGAAGCATTTAAAAAATATGATTTTCCATCAGCTATGGATATGTTGTCAATGGCAATAGCACAGGATTCAAACTTCGCTATGGCATATCAGCTGATGGCATCCTCTTACGCAAATCAGGGAAATGTGTTAATGGCAAAAGAATGGTTTGGAAAGGCTGATAATAAAAAGGAATATATGTCTTCCCAGCAACAGATCTTCGCAAAATTTGTCCGTGCATTATTCCTGGAAAATCCAAATTTTGCCATAAAATACGGGAGACAACTTCAGGAAATTGATGATCAATCACCATTGCTTTATTATAACATCGGGGAGATGTTTAATAGCCTGGAGCTGTATGACCATGCAATCACAGAATTTGAAAAATGTTTAGATATCTATGCTGGTTGGGGTTCGAAACCCGGATGGGGAGCGCACTATACAGGGCTTGGATATGCCTATCACAAAACAGGCCAGTTCAGCAAAGAAAAGAAGCTTTATGAGATAGCGGAAAAGGATTTTCCAGATGATCCTGGTATTTTATACAGGCAGGCCGTTCTTTCGCTGAGCGAAGGGGAAAATAGCGCGGCCTCAGAATTTCTTGAAAAATTCAGAACTCTCCTTAAAAACAATTTTTCGGCTCCGGATGGAAATATAGCCACCATGACTGCATTCATATATGGTGAGGCAGATCTGCTTGATGAAGCTGAGAAATATCATCGCCAGGCTATTGCCCTGGACCCTGCCAATCCTGATAAAATGGAAGAACTTTCCTGGTTCCTGATTGATACGGGCAGGGGCGTTGATGAGGGGATTCAACTTGCCGAAATGGCCCTTAAAAATGTTCCTGATTATTTTATTTATCTGGACACCAAAGGTTGGGGCCTTTATAAGAATGGGAATTATACCAAAGCCTATGACTGCATCGCAAAAGCGGATAGCATACAACCCGGCTATTTTCCCAGAATTGCTCAGCATCTCGAGGAAGTTAAAAAAGTTGCTGTTGTTGAAAATTAAGAAACAATTCTCCGTAAATATTGTTTTAAATGGACCTGAGGGTCAGTTGAATGGTTGACCGCCACAGGAACCCCAATCAATTAACACATTTTTTTTCAAACAGATCCAGGGTGAAATGCTTTGGGTATATTTATATAGTGTTGATTATATTGATATTAATGATGGTTGTTTGCCCCGTTACTTTAATAGCACAACCAATCCTTCCCTCTTCTGGCGATGAGCCATGGTACATGTCCGGATGGATCTATGGATTTATCTCCATTGCGATCCTTTATATTCTTTACAGCATCAGGCGATACGAAAAGAGACGCCAGGTGAATAAATTCAGGGAAGAAAGAAACCAATATTTGGAAGGGATTCTTCACAATGCCCCTTTTGCCATCGCCCTTGCCGATAACCAGGGAAGACTTACACTGGTGAACAGCATATTTGAGACAATTTTTGGGTATTCCCGGGAGGAGGTTCTGGGCCGCACACTTGATTTCCTTCAACCCGGGCCTTCCGTTCATACCGGTACCGGAAAGGAACAGCATGCGGATCACCTTATAAATTATGCCGCAGGCAAAAGGAAACGAAAGGACGGCAGACCGGTGGAGGTCGAAATATTTGCTGCGCCGAATTTATCGGGAGATAAACAACTGGGGTACCTTGTCTTTTACAATGATATTTCCCAGCGGCTCAAAGCTGAATCGGATCTAAAGAAAACACGCAGGGAGTATTTGGAGATCCTGGATAATTTGCAGGATGGCTATATGGAAGCAAATAACGAGGGGATCATCACCTACATGAATCTTCCCTTAATGAAAGAGTTGGGCTTCGACGACAGGGAAGAGGTGATTGGAAAACATTTCTGGGATTTTACCCAGAAGGAATTTGCAAGGGGAGTGGCCAATAAATTCAGTGCCATTTTCGAGACCGGGAGGCCCCTGGAATATTTTAAAACAAAGTATTCGGGAAAAAACGGTAAAACTTTTGTGGGAGAAGCGGCCATCTCACCAGTCATTGATGAAGGAGAGGTGGTGGGGACAAAGGGAACCATCCGGAATATTACCCTGAGGCTTGAATCTGAAAAAGAGATCGCTTACCAGAAGGATTTTCTGGATGCATTGCTGCAGCAGGCGCCAATCGCAATTGTAATCATCAATAAGGAAAACAGAATTTCCCATGTAAATCCTGCCTTTCAGAAATTGTTTGGTTATGATCAGGATGAGGTGATCGGAAAGGATCCGGATCAATTCTTATATACTCCGGAGATCCTGAAGCAGATGAGTGAGCAATCAGAAAATCGTTTGGTCGAATCCCTCTACATCACAGGCAAGTGCAAGAAGCAAGGGGGCACGTTGACTGATGTAGAGGTGTTTTTGCAGCCGTTTTTTGCCGGAAGCATCAATTACGGGCACCTGGTCTTCTACAATGATATTTCCGAGAGACTGAAAGCAGAAGCGGAATTGGAGGATACAACCACGGCACACCGGGCTGTGCTTGACACTTTGCAAGATTCCTATTTTGAGGCCGATTCCGCGGGATATCTCACCTACGTCAATCAAAGATTTGTGGAGGCTACCAAATATAAGAGCAAACAAGAATTGATAGGCAGGCATTTCAGGCACCTTGTGGCACGGGATTCGAGACTCAGCTTTGTAAAGGAATTCAAAAAACTGTATGCTACAAACATGCCCATCCGGCCCCTGGACCTGCTCTATTTAACAAAAGACGGGGCCGAGTTTTCCAGTGAGATCGTTGCCTCCCCCATCCTTGAAAACGGAATAGCTGTGGGAGCCAGGGGAATTATCCGAGATATCTCCATAAGGGTGAAAGCCGAAGAGATCCTGAAGAATGCCAAGGAAGCTGCAGAATTGAGAGCCGGCGAACTGACTTCGATCAATCACTTTGCGGAGAGGGTAAGCTACTCTCTGAATCTTCAGGATACTTTAGAAACGGTCTGCAAGGAATTGACGAAAATATTCCCCATTCAAAGTGCAGGAATTGCTTTGCTTGGCGGAATAAAGCCGAGGCTGGAAGTGATGGCTTTCCACGCCATACGCCATGCAGAAGGGAAACAGCAGGGTAAAATCCTGGAATTAGAGGGAAATGCAGAAGTTCAACATGTGATTGATGCAAAAAGAATTGTGGTCATCCGGGATGTACAGCGTGACTTGAAGGCTAAGCCAATTCTTGAACTTTTATGTCATGTGGACTCCAGGGCATTGATGATCGTACCTCTGGTCACACGGGGCAGGGCCATAGGCATCATAGGAATGCCAATAGCAGAATCTGAACAGGAGTTTACCAGGAATAATATCCAGTTGGCCGAGACGCTGGCCAGTCAGATTGCCACAGCTGTGGACAATGCACAATTGCATGCCCAGACAGAACAGGCCCGTGATGTAGCCGAGCGGGACCTGGAAATTGGAAGCGAAATTCAGCTGGGATTTTTCCCCCTGTTTTTACCGGAAATACCCGGATGGGAGATTTCTACATATTTCAAAGCTGCGCGACAGGTTTCAGGGGATTTTTACGATGTCTTTCCCATTCATGGGACGAAATATTTGGGCATGGTGGTAGCAGACGTTTGCGACAAAGGGGTTGGTGCGGCCCTGTTCATGGTGCTGCTCCGTTCGTTGATCCGGTCCAGCAGTGAGCAATATCAGCAAGAAACCCTGGTAGAGGATATGCTTTCCAAAATGGCGTGCAGTGTAAATGGTTATATCGTGAACAACCACGGTCAGTCCAATATGTTTGCGACTCTGGTTCTATCAATTCTGGACCCGGTTGCAAACAGGCTATATTATGTGAATGGAGGACATGAGGCCCCGCTCCTGGTAGATGCTGGGGGCCATATCAAGAAAGAGCTGGAACCCACCGGTCCCGCCTTTGGATTTTCAACTGAGCTCTCATTTGATTTGGGAGTAATTGATTTCATGCCGGGCGATCTGTTGCTCTCTTTTACAGATGGATTTGCAGAGGCAAGAGATCCAGGGGGAAGGTTTTATACCGATGAGCGATTGCTGAAAGAGGCATCCAGTGAATGGCCTTCCACATTCAGCGCAGTCAAACATTTCGAGGCTGATGTTTTTTCGCACATCGGGGGACAAATGCAACTGGATGATCTTACCCTGGTGGCTTTGCGAAAGCGCGTGGAAGACGAAGTGGTCTGCCATCGCTTTACCCGGAAAGCGGAATTGCAAAATTTATCCATGTTCAGAAATTTCGTGGGAGAGGCATGCCTGCTCCTGAAGCTGGAAGAGGAGGTCATTGAATCATTGAAGCTGGCCATCGATGAGGCCTGCTCCAACCTGATCCTGCATGGCTACAAGGATATGGAGCCGGGATATATTCATATATCAATTAAAGATTTAAAAGGAGAAATTTTGATTGATGTGGAGGACACTGGACTTCCGTTCAATCCTGCATTCCTTGATCCCCCTGAACTGAGCGATGATATTAATGAAAGAAAGATAGGCGGGCTTGGAGTATTCATTCTGAAGGAGATGATGGATGAAATCAACTATGAAAGCAAGGATGGCAGAAATTGTCTGTCACTGAAAATGAGGGTTTAAAAATTTGATAATAAACGTTGGAGGAATTCAAAATGGAAATTAAGATTAACTACGTGGATGATGTGGCTGTGATCGGTATTAACGGAGAGCTCGATGCCCAATCTTCACCGGAACTGACAAATTTTTTTAACAATGAGATTGCGGTAAATTGCGTGAACTTTGTGGCTGACCTTCAGGGATTGGCCTATTCGAGCAGCGCCGGAATTCGAATATTTTTAGGACTGGCCAGGGATACCAGGCAAAAAGGAGGAGACCTGAGGATTGCAGATGTTCAGCCTCAGGTGGATAAAATCTTCAAGTTGAGCAAATTCGACCGAATTGTTCAAATCTACCCCACTGTGGAAGAGGCCTTACAAAGTTTCAGTTCATCAGAATAAATAAATAAACATGTCAGAATCAAAAAAGCGGATTGCCCTGGTAATCGGTTCCGGGGCTATTAAGTGTGCGGCTTCCATTGGAATGTATCAGGTGCTTGCCGAAGAAAATATTGAAGTTGACCTGGTGGTGGGTTGCAGCGGAGGTGCCATATATGGGGTTGGAATTGCAGCTGGAATGGAAGTGGATGAAATTAAAGCCCTTTCTGATTCCACCTGGACCAAAGATTTGATGCAGGACTACCTTGTAAACCTCAAGGCTTCCAAGGACGGAACCCTGAAGTTTGATGAAAGAAGCGGCCTTGTCAATGATTCCTACCTGAATGAAAATCTCAGGAGCATCTGTGGAGAACGATTGTTTTCGGACCTTAATACGCCTTTAATTGTGGTTGCGACAGATATGATGAACGGGGAACCTGTTCAATTTTCAAAGGGTGACCTGTTCAATTCAGTGCGTGCAAGTTTGGCCATTCCTATGATTTTTCCACCGTGGGAAATTGACGGGCAATTGCTTGTGGACGGTGCCGCATCCAATCCATTGCCCATTGATGTGGCCATCCAGCACGGTGCCGATATTGTGCTGGCCATGGGATTTACCATCGATTACCGGAACCGGTTCAGGTCGATTACCGCCGTTCAGGAACATATGACCAGCATGTATATGAACAACATTCTCAAAAATTCATATGCCTTCAACAACCTGGCTCACCATTCGGAAATATTCCCCATTATGCCAGAGTTCGACAGTGTCATTTCGATGTTTGATATTCACAAATTGCCCCATATTGTGGAGAGGGGCAGAGAGGCCACCTTGGAGCAGCTTCCGCACATCAGGCGCCTGCTCGGATAGAATTTACACAGTGCCTGCGGGAAGCCATTCTTCTATTGATCAAAGTAGCGGCTTGCATACCGGATGAAGTATGGCCAGTTGGGTCCGGTGGTATGGCCCCCTTCATGTTGTCGGAATGCGATTTCCCCATCTGTTAAAGTGGTCTCCTGTGCGGGAAATTCTTTGGCCCCGATATCATGTTTTCCAAGGAGCGTGTAGACCGGTCCGGCATGCATCCCCCCCATGAACATGCCCTTGGCATCCACCCACTGACCTTCCACCGAGGCTGATCCCGAACTGATGAAGACCGGTCTTGGGGCGCAAAGGGCCACCAGCTCATGTGCATCCACGGGAAGGTCATTTTTTGTGAGGGGTCCGGCGTATTTGATAAAATTGCCCGCGAACCAGTGGTATCCTCCCGAAGAAGCCAGGTTTTCCACCTGCTCACCAAGATTCCTGCGCAATAATTTTGTGCCACCGGCACCAGACGAGCCAATAAAACCGATGGCGAAGCGGGGTTCGTAAGCCATGGACACGATGGCAGCCTTGCCATACCTGGATAGCCCTTCGATACCAAGGCGTCCGGCATCCACATCGGGATCCGATTCGAAATAATCCACGGTCCGGCTGGCCCCCCATGCCCATGCCCTCAATGAACCCCACTGGTCAGGGGTTCTTGGTTTTCCTCCATTGGCAAGACCGATGATCCCCTGCGTCAGCCCCGCTCCATTATCGGACTGGATGGTGCCCGGCACAAGAACCGCGTAACCCCACCCTTTGGCAAGAAGCAGTTCTTTCCAGGTCGGGCCCGCCGGCATCCTGTTTCTAAACCGGCTTAATTGAGCCGGGGTCCAGTTAAATCCAAACTCTGTAATCACCGGCACGGGTCCGGAGGCATTGCCGGGAGTGCCAAGGACCAACTCAATATCCACACTGATTCCCGGGAAGGATGAGTTATCCACGTGTCCGAGCAAATACTTGATCTTCACGGGAAAATCCCCTTCCATTGTGTCCTTAATGCTGACCACTTCCCAGGTGACGCCAGGCACATTTGACGGTACCCGGCCATAGATATCCGTGTCGAATAACTCCACCACCTCGGCGCGCCTCAAGGTTTCCCACTGTGCTGCCGTCCGGACGGTATCTCCATTATTGAATAGAAGGGGATCCGGCAGGGCATCATAGGTTTTTGCCAGAGACTCATCGGTGTTTGCAGCGTTGGGATCGGAGGGATTTCCAGATGGACCATGGCGCATTTCAGAAGGATCGATTCCCAGTTGTTCCAGCATCTGGTTATAGTCCGCCTGGGTGAGATTCCGGATGCTGTCCCTGGCGGCCTGGGAAAATTGAGCGGTAGCGGTGGATGCCATCCATGCGCATGCGAGCAGGAGCAATAAGATTTTTCTCATTTTCAGATGTTTTTTGTGCTATTTGGACTGGTGTTTTTTTACATGTTTTGCCACCTCTAAAAGGGTGTCTACCCAGATCTCGTCTTCGTGGTCCTTCAAATAATGCAGGAGCTGGCTGTGTGCGTCCAGGGAGACATCCAGTGAATGGCCCCCGCCCACGCCGTGAAAGAGGATGGTGAGCATGGAATTGGTCCTCGCAGCCTCCTCTACCCAGGCGATCAGTTGTTCGCCTGTTTCTCCGTTCACCACAAAACAATCCACATTGCTGAGGTTCACATTCTCCAATGTATTCAATCGTCCCCTTACACCCCTGGCTGCTACGAAATCGTTCCTGATCACATCCGTAAAAGAGGTATTATCTTTCACTGTCATATCTCCGCAGGTGTATGCAAAAGTCCTCTCATCCTTTCCGTCAATGCGCTCCAGGAACACACTGGCCATCCTGATCTCTTTGGTAATCTGATCCAGGCTGTACTGGCTCAGATCATTGGCAGGGGGAACCCAGTTTCTTCCCGGTTTTGAAGCGTCACAGGGATGGTATAACGTGTGGTTTCCCAGCTCGTGGCCTTTATTGGCCACCATGCTCCAATCGGTGAGGCGCTCCTGAAAAACTTTTGAAGCTCCCGGGATATAGAATGATCCTCTAAAACCCAGCGAATCCAGTGCAGGAATGGCATGGTCCAAATGCTCATTCAGGGCGTCGTCATAGGTGAGCACCACCGCGGCCTTTTTCCCCATCCAGATTAGGTCATCGTTCCCCTTTTCAGGGGCAACCTGAAAGGGTGAAGCCGGCAATCCTTCCTTATTATAAAGGTTCGCTCCCGCGGGATTATCGGACCAGGCATATCGAACATATTCCGGTTTTGAAACTGAGGCATGGGAAACCACCACGGTCCCGTTGACGATTTCAGCATCCGCCCAGACAAATTTCCCATTGGCACCCGCCACGGCGAATT
Organism: Bacteroidota bacterium; assembly: GCA_024640885.1. Classification (GTDB taxonomy): domain Bacteria; phylum Bacteroidota; class Bacteroidia; order Bacteroidales. The sequence goes on from JAHEEC010000008.1 coordinate 31,931, forward strand.
GACTCAGCGGTTCTCCATCCACCGAGATCAGGCCCGAGCCCACATGATCAAAGGCTATCACCATCTTATTCCCCTCCACCTGGTGAGCCCTGTAAATGGGACCGGAGTAAACAAGCTCTGTTTCACCGTAGGCCAGGTGCCTGGCTCCCAGGGCCAACCGGTGTCCCACCTCTTTTTTATTCAGGGGGTGAATGTCGTTCCATTCCCCCAGATCTATGGCTACCGCCATGGCGGTGTTCGGCATTGAAAGGGCCTTCAGCTGGGCATCCCTGAGCTCGGCCCAGCTGCTCTCCACGGGCAGGAAATCCCGCTCCATAAAGTTGGCCAGCTGCACATAAAGGAAAGGCAGGTTGTTATTTTTCCACTGGCTCCGCCAGTCTTTGATCAGGGCCGGTAACAGGTCATAATAGGGTGCTGGATTGCCGGCATTGGATTCTCCCTGGTACCAGAGAAACCCTTTGACGCCAAGGTTTCTTAAGGGTGCTGCCATGGCGTTGTAAAGTGAAGTGGGTTGGTTTTGGAAGGAGATGCCACCCCTTGGACCCGAAACAGGTATGAAAGCCTCCCCCACCTTGTACATCCAGTCACCCTTCAGGTCAATCACCTCTTCATTGGCCGTCAGAAAATAGGGTTTATCGGGTACAAAGCCCCCCTTGCCGCCTGTGTTGGTCACCCTGATCACGATGGTATTGACACCGGGTTTCAAAATCCCGGCCTCCACATTGTACCTCCTGGGAGGGTACTGGTAGGTGATGTTCCCCACCTCCACGCCATTCACATAAATGCGATCCGCATCCACGATCCTGCCCATAAAAATTTTTGCGGGCACCTCCGTCATGGAAGCGGGCACCTCGATCTCTTTTCTGTACCAGACCACTCCATTGAGATCCCTGAGCCCCTGGTCTTCCCAGTAGCCCGGGATATGGATGTTCTCCCAACCTTTAGGCACATAGTCCGGATCAAACCATTGAATCGCTTCCAGCATACCCCTGTCCTCTTCTTTCCTTACAATCCTGTTTGCGCGGGCCTGCCGGACCAGGTGGTTGATATAGGCGGTGTCTTTGTTTCGTCCCACAGTCTCAAGGAGGTCCGGGAACGCTTTCAATCCCTCTTCACTGATCCAGGCTTCGATGGGCGTTCCGCCCACACTGGCGTTGATGAGCCCGATGGGAACATGGTATTTCTCATAAATCTCCCGGGCGAAAAAATAGGATGCTGCACCAAATGCCAGCACATCTTGGGGAGTGGCCGACTTCCAGCTCCCGGAGGGAAGGTCCTTGCGGGGTTCCTGAAGGTCGGTGGTCGTCCTGATAAAGAAGTTTCTTATCTCCGGGTAGTTTGCCCCGGCGATGTCAGCAGGGTATTTTTCTTTAACCCGTTCCATGGGCAGGACCATATTTGACTGCCCCGCACACAGCCACACATCCCCGATGAGCACATCGGTCAGGATAATTTCATTCTTTCCTTTTAAGTTCAGTTCATGAGGACCGCCAGCGGATTGTGGAGGAAGCGTGATCTCCCAGTTTCCGTCTTCATCGGCACGGGTGCGATACACCTTGCTGTGAAAGGTTAAGGTGATCTTTTCCTGTGCTGAGGACCATCCCCAGATCCTGATATTTTCGTCCCGCTGCAGCACCAATCCGTCGCTGATGATCCCGGGCAGTCGGATCTGGGCTGCTGCCGAAATGGAAAAAAAGGCCAGTGAGAAGAGCAGAAGTTTCAAGGATGGTTTCATATGAACCAAATATAGGAGATTTAATTAAACCGGTCCCTTCAGATAAACGGTGAAGGCACCATAGAAACTTTAATTCTGAATAATGTCCAGAGCAACCATCACAATGCCATATCCCGGAACGGTAATCCGGTTCTGCTTCAGCGTTACTCCGGATTCCACGATCTCAATAGCCGGAGGCTTCCCGGGTTCATTATACGCTTCCGGATCGTTATTCTGAATGGTCCACAGGGTGCCGCTTTTGGAGAGCTCCACATTTCCAAAATCAAAGGCAACCTCCTTTGATCCCGGATCACTGTTCACCACCGCAATGGTTATCTTATCCTTTCCGGGAGAGATGGCAACGGAAACATCCAGGTCCTCAAATTGCCGGTCCAGTTGCAACGGAATGCTTTCAAAGTGATTTCTATAAAGGATCAGCGGCAATGCAGTGGATGCAAAGCCGGAGGAGGTGGTCGTGGTTTTAATGCAGCCGATCACATTGACCGTCTGGGCGTAGTTGGCCATAAAGAAGAGATCGGAATTTCTGAAATATTCATGAAGGCCCTTTGCGATTCCCAGGGCATCCTTTTGGTGATATCGGACCCCCAGCTCCCCGAAAATGTAATCTCCGTACCAGTAGTTCCATTCATCCATGGCGATGGGTATGTGATGCGCTGCAAGTCCTGGGATGTCGGACATATATTGCCGGTGTGCATCGGCCACAGCTTTAATGGAGTTTGCGATCTGGGCGATGTGTTCCGGGATTGAATCAAGCTCCCGGCAATAGATATGCTCGCTGATGAGGTTCATTTTATCGGCCGATTCCTGAAGCATGGTTTTGCTCCATTCACCGATGGCACCCACCCCGATCAACTTTGCATCCGGGTCTATTTTCCAGATGGCATCGGCCATGAGGTCATGCTTTTTCACATACTCGGAAAGGGGCATGTGACCAAGTTGCCATGATCCGAACATTTCGTTCCCCACGGCCCACCATTTTACCCCGTAAGGTTCGGGGTGCCCGTTTTGGGCCCTTACCTCTCCCCATTCAGTATCTGTCGAGCCGTTGATGTATTCGACCTCCTCGGCCACTTCAGCCACCGTGCCCAGTCCTGTATTCACAGCGATGAAGGCTTCTGCATTAAGCAATTCCATCAATTCCATGTATTCGTGAATGCCCACATCGTTTGGTTCCACCCCGGTCCAGGCAGGATTTTTTCTTGGAGGCCTTTTGTCTCTTTCACCCACGCCATCCCGCCAGTTATAGCCGCTTACAAAATTCCCCCCGGGCCACCGGTATACAGGTGAATTCAATTGTTTCATTAAATCAACCACATCCTTCCGCCACCCGTTCATGTGGTCGGCAGGCATCAGGGAGAGGGTTCCTATTTGAAAGGTGCCTTTACCCTCGCTGTATATGGAGAGGGAGACACTCTCCCCGCCAAAGGGGGCATCAAATTCAAAAGGAACGGACTGGAATTCAGGGGTGATTACATTGATTTCAGCGACGATTGTGCTTATTTGTCCTGAAGCCATGCCAATTTTAATGGGCAGGACCGACCCATCACCTGAAAGCACGATCCGGCCGGTGTATCTTTTATCCAGAATGGTGCCCAGGCCGTGTTGCTGGACCCCTGCTTTTGAGCCATCCCCGGGCACATTGATCTCCACCGCGTAGCGGCCCACGTAAGGGCGAATGGAATCCATGCCCACATGCCCGGCCCGGCCAATGATCTCCCATGGGGAGGCATCCACGAACTGGTAGGGTCCCGCTCCCCAGAAGGTGGAGGAATCTGTTCCAAAGGGATCAAATACGGGGGTGATGGGATAATAGAATTTACGGTCTTCCACCATTTCTGCCCATATCCCCCCATTGATGCATTTACCCAGGTGTTCAATAAACTGGCCATAGATATAGGGTTCAATGGGATTCCCTGCAAGGGTCAGGTCCACTTCCACAGAAGCATCCGGGACGCTGGTTTTACAGGATGATAAGCCGATGGAAAGCAGAATCACAAAAAAGAGCAGACGGTTTGTATTCATAACGCTGTAGACATTATAATGAGTTATAAATTTACTAATTTCTCCTCATTATTTCCGCTCGTGGAAAGACCACCCTGATGCCTTTCGAAAGGAAAGGGCCTTTGGTTTTTTACTCTCGCCAAGATTTCATAATTTAAAAACCTGTGGAAATATCTTCATATTATATGCATTCACCTGAAGCTGTGATTTCTATCGACCTGGGAGGCACCAAATGTGCTGCCGCGTTGATCCACAGCCGGGGAGAATTGCAATTCCACTATGAGGTAAAATACGGCAATGCGTCGGGCGATGCAGTGGGATCCATTATTTTAGGGATGGTCGAAGGAATCATCGCACAGGCAGGGCCGGACCATTCAAAAATTGCGGGCATTGGAATTTCAGTTCCAGGCATTGTAAATGTAGGGAAAGGTACAGTCTGGGCGCCCAACATTGGAGGATGGGAAGAATATCCGCTACATAATGCATTAGTTGAGGGGCTATCTGTCAAAGGGTTACCTGTTTTCATTGAAAGTGATCGTGCATGTTGCATCCTCGGGGAGAACTGGAAAGGTGCTGCAAGGGGATCATCAAATGCTGTATTCCTTTCGGTAGGCACCGGGATAGGGGCAGGGATCATGGTGGATGGTAAGATCCTCAGGGGATTGAATGACATAGCCGGGGCCATTGGATGGATGGCCCTGCAGAGGCCTTTTGATGAGAAACTGGCCCCATTTGGATGTTTTGAATATTATGCCTCCGGGGATGGCCTGGTCAGGGCTGCCAGGGAATTTATGCAGGAAGAACCCTCATCGGGCCCTGGGGCAGATCCTGCCGGCAACCTTACAAGCGAGCATCTTTTTGAAGCCTTCAGAAAAAATGACCCCATTGCAATGAGGGTTTTTGAACAGGCCATCGGACTATGGGGCATGGCCAGTGCAAACCTGGTCAGCCTGTTAAACCCGGAAAAGGTGATTTTTGGAGGCGGAGTTTTTGGTCCTGGCATCCAATTTATTGACCGGATATACGAGGAAGCATGCAAGTGGGCCCAGCCTGTGGCCATAAGACAGGCCAGTTTCCTGGGATCCCTGCTCCAAGGCCAGGCCCAGCTCTTTGGAGCCGCTTTCCAGGTTTTCATAAATGATCCGCAATTTAACCGGGAATGTTGTGAATAAGGGCCTCGCTTTATCAGCTGCATTCCTGGGAATGCTCATCTTCGGGATCTGCATGATCAGCCTGGGATCTGTAATGCCATTCATAGGAGAGGAACTCCAGATGGATCAGGTGGACAAAGGTTCCCTTGCGGCCATATTGCCAGTGGGCATCCTGATAGGCTCCCTGGTATTCGGACCAGTGGTGGATCGTTATTCATACCGTATATTGCTATTTGTGAGTGCATTAACGGCCGCCACGGGGATCCTGGTGATCGGATTTTCACTTGAGTTGATCGGATTGCAGCTTGCATTTTTCCTGATCGGACTGGGGGGTGGATCGCTGAACGGTGCCACCAGCGCACTGGTATCGGATCTCAGCACGGAAGGAAGCAGCCGGAAAGGTGCAAACCTGAGCCTGCTGGGGGTATTTTTTGGGATCGGGGCCCTGGGGATCCCGGCCATCATGGGTTTGATGCCAGATTCTGTAAGCTACAGGAATGTGCTCTACTGGATCGGATCAGGAATTATCCTTGCGGCAATTTTTTTCCTTTTTATCCGCTATCCATCTGCCAAGCAAAGCCGCTTTCAGGGATTGGCCACCTGGAGAGTCCTTTTGAAGAAGAGACTTCTGGTCGTGATTGCCCTTGTGCTGTTTATCCAATCCGGGATGGAATCCCTGATCAATAACTGGTCAACCACCTATTTTATAGCACGATCCGGATTGGAAACCCAGGCGGCCCTCTTCAGCCTCACCCTTTTTGTCCTGGTCTTCACACTCACCAGGATCATGCTGAAATTCCTGCTGCCCAGAATTTCCCAGGTATTCATCATGGCAGGGGCTCTGATTTTGACCCTGATTGGCGGAATAATCTTTCACTTCAGTACAGGCATTGCAGGAGCCTATCTGGCAGTTCTCTTTTTAGGGATTGGCCTTGCATCTGGGTTCCCCGTATTGCTCGGCATTGTGGGGGATGCATACTCGGAATGGTCAGGCACAGCTTTCAGCATTGTGTTTACTATCGCGATCATTGGAAATTCCCTGATCAATTACCTGGTGGGCTGGGTGACCAAAGCTTCGGGCCTTGCGGCACTCCCGCTCGTGCTGATCAGCTGCATAGCAGCATTTGGGATACTCCTGGTACCGGTTTTAAAAAATATTAAATCAACACATCAATAAAACTAAACTAAGATGCTAGCAATTAAATGGTTAAATAATGTAAGGAAAGTAATGGACGAGATTGAATCCACACAGCTTGACGCCATTAAAAGGGCGGCAGAAACCATGGCTGACACCATCGAAGCCAGGCGGTGGGTTCACACCTTCGGGTGCGGGCACGCCACCCTCCCCGTGGAGGAGATGTATCCCCGGATTGGTGGATTTGTCGGTTTCCATCCGATCATTGAGCTTACATTGAGCTATTTTACCCACATCGTCGGGGACATGGGTGTGCAGCAGTTTGTGTTCCTAGAAAGGGTGGAGGGATATGGCAAAGAGATCATGAAGGGCTATAATTTTGACCCGCAGGATACCTTATGGATCTTTTCACATACCGGCATCAACAATGTGAATATTGATGTGGCCATGGAAGGGAAGAAAAAAGGAATGAAGGTCATTGTGTTCGGATCCACTGAAAATCTTGAAAAAAGGAAAACCAGGCACTCCTCGGGCAAAACCCTTTTTGACCTGGCCGATATCGTGGTGAATACCTGTGCACCGCTTGAGGATGCATCGGTTTCCTTAAATAATCATTTTGACAAGGTTGGACCCGTTTCCACCATGGCTTTTGTCACCACCGTCTGGATGACAATTGTCACCGTGGCCGAGATACTTGATGAGAGGGGGGTAAAGCTGTTCATACATCCATCCCACAATATTCCGGGGGACACCACGGCCCATGAGCGGCTGGAAGAAGCATTGAAAGCTTATAAAGAGAGGGTATCAGGGGTTTAACCACCCCCGGATCAGTGTGTGAATCCAGTTCCCCGGGGCGATTATTTCCTGACAGCGCTCCATTGGCCGGTTCCGTATGCTTCTGAAGTGCATTCGGCAGGGATTACTGACCATGCAGTAATCTCTTCCCAGGTCCACTGTCCTTCGATCAGATCATCGTTCTTAAACATACCCTTCAAATGGAAGGAACTAAATCCCCCGCTTGAATTTCCAGCCCTAATTTCACCATGCACACCTTCTTCGGTCCAGAAACCCACTGAAAATGTCCATGAGCCGGGAATAAAGTCAGAATAGTAGTATTGCACCCCTGAACCCTCCAGTGACTCATTGCCATAGTATCCATTGTCGAAACTGATATGAAAAATAAAGACGCCTCCTTCGTAAATTATATTTAATGTATCGTACACATCCATTGAAATCTTAGGTAGCTCTGAATCACGGGTACGATTTTGAAAATAAATATAAGTTTGATCGTCACCTAATACCGGGCTATAGGTTTCTTTAAAATAGGGACACAACAGCGGATCCCCACCGCCTGTTCTTTCATTGAGAATGGAACCCGAAAACTCGGTCACTTTCCACTTCCCCATGGAACTGGCATCACCTGGATCAATTCCTCCTTTATTATTTTCTTCGCATCCTGAAAGTGAAACAATCAATGACAGGGCAATTACCCTGTACCCCGGTGTGATCAGAATTTTGAATCTGGTCCATTTCATAACTCGAGTTTGTAAGGTCAGTATTTAATTAATAGAGTTTCCAGGTATCTATATGGGAAGGTTCATTTTCCGGGCCAGGGCGATATATCTGGGATCAGCCCTTAAGTTACTGAACTCCTGAGGCAGGAAAGCATAGGATGCATCCGGATCATGGTTTTCAATTACGATCTGCAGCCACCTGATGGCTTCGTCAACCATCCCGGCGCGGTTATAATATAAAGCAATGTAAAAAGCATATGTCTGGGTTTGATCCCGGAGCAACTCGGCCAGTCTCTTCATGGCTGTCTGGTAACCATCCCTATCAAAGGCGACAGCCACCTCCTTGAACCCGTCGAGATCGTTCCCATACCTTCTTTCCATCACCTCGATGGATCCCCTGTAATCCCCCTGATGATAGTAGCTGGCATCCAATATGACATATAAAAGAGGACTGAAAGCATTCATTTCCTGGACCGTTTTTGCAACCTCGATGGCCCGGTCCAGATCTCCGTGATGCCACAGGATGACCCCGTATAAGGACAGGACCAGGGGGTTCCCCGGATCCAGGTCCACCGCTTTATCTATTTCCTCGAAAGCTTCCTCAAACCTTTTCTGCGTCAGGAGCACATGACTGAAGAATGCATGGGAAAGCACATGGTTGGGATTCCCTTCAATGGCTTTCCTGAATGCCGCCTCACTCTTTTGCCAGTCCCACTCCGCCTGGAAACTCATCAGGCCGTTAATGTACTGCGCTTCCGGATAATCTGGATCCAGTGCCAAAGCCCGGAGGTTGTTTTTATAGATTTCCGGGATGGCCTGTGCAACTGGAACATGCCTCATCTGAAGTGCACCGATCCAGGCAAATGCCATCCCGCCATAGGCAGGGGCGAAGGTTGAATCCACTTCCAGGGACCTTTGAAAACTCTTCAGGGCATTTTGGAATCCTGATTCAGTGAGAAGCTCTGATTGAAATTTCCCCTCAAGGTATGCTCTGTATGCTTCGGGATTCACCAGTTGCGCGTTTTCAAGGGATGATTTTTCATGTGGTGTCAGCGCGAGATGAATCTCATTTGCAATATTTTTCACAATCTGATTGTAAAGATCCATTACATTATCAATGCTGCTGTCAAAGTTCCTCGTCCATAGCTGCATTTCCGGCGAAGCATTGATTAACTTCACCTGAATCCTGATTCCTCTATCCAGGCTTAATACGGAAGTTTCAATAATGGCATCCACTTTCAATTCAGAGGCGATCTCCCTGATGGTTTTTTGCGAGTTGGCATAGGGTAGCGTGGAGGTTTTTGATATGACCCTTATGCCCCCAATCTGGCCAAATTCACCGATAAGGGCATCATGCAATCCCGCCACCAGGGATTCCTGGTTTTTTGTTTCCGTGTAATTTGAGAACGGAAGGATTGCCAGAGACCTAACCGATATGGCGAGTTTTTCCTGCTGATCCTGAAACTTAAGTAGCCTGATTTGACTGGGATCAATGAGGTTTGGTTTAATCAACCCCAAGGTGATCACCGTAAGGGCGATCACAAGGTTAACGGAATGCAGGATGATAGCTTTTGTTGGAAACTTGTTGTTGAACCAGAGATAGATCAACATGGCGGGCAGACCGAAAATGACCAGGATGATCAGAATATCAAGTACCCTGGAATTCCAGTAATATTTATCGATCAGAAAATTCAAGGCTTCGATAAACACCCAGGCACTCCCCAGGTATACAAAAAGACCTCTCGCGATGCTCTTTCTGTTCCGATGTGCATTTGTTTCCATGAAGAGATATATTATACCAGTGAATCTGCTGATTTGACCTGCGAAATTCACAAGGGGGCCCTTTTCCGGGGGGGCATGTGAGGGCATGCACATTAAATCCCCGTATTGTCAATTTGTGTCCTGATTATTCAGGCGCGCATTCAAAATACAACAATTCGGTTTAATATCCAGCAGATTAGGGAAAAATGAGGGAAAAGCGGATTTTGAAAGGATCACCCATGAGCTCATCTTCGATAGGGCCTCCGGGACCGACAGGCTGGATGAATTTATCATTGGCAAAACCAGGATTCTTCATCCCGGGAAAGATAACGGGGACGGCACTACAACCTACCTGGTAATGATGGACCCCATGATTAGGGGAGAATATACCTTTACCACAGATAGCCTGCTTGGAAAAATATACAGTAAAGAGGAGGCCGCAGCACTGGAAGAGGAGCTTAATGAAACCAATGCCGGTCCACAAAAATCCTACCTCATGACCCAATCCCGGCATTAATGCCGGGAATCACAGGAATCATCAATCGGTGTGATGATCGAGAATGGAGCTGTCAATCTCCTTCCGGGTGAATTTGTTGAGCCTGACGATCTTTGCCGATTCTTTGTAAGCCGAAGGGAGGATCTGCCGTGCCTGTTCCTTGCTTTCAACCTCCACAGTTAACCAGGCTTTATGCTCCCCGTCTTTACATCCCCATTCCGAGTTGGAAAGAAAATGTGAACCTGAGGCCAGGAAAATTTGCACAGCCTGCTTGCAGGATGCCTTGTCCCCTTCATGGGGCACTTCAATCAGAAACTTTTCCATGTCAATTTTATTATAGGACCATTTATGGACAAGTTACAAATCTGTTTCGGCCAGCACACAAAAGCCGGTTATTTAACAAACAAATTAACAAGCAATTGAAGAATAAAGAGTTAGGGATTTCCGGCAAGTTTTATTCCATCAGGCAAGAGGGCGATTTTTCTTTCTTTATACAGGGCCCCGATGGATTTTTTAAATGCTTTCTTGCTGATCCCCAGTTGGGAATAGATCTCCTGTGGCGTGCTATTGTCAGTTATTGGAAGGAATCCATTTTTGTCGGTTAGTTTCTGTAGGATTGAAGCCATATTTGCATCATTGAAATTCCCATAGCCGATGGGCTGCAACGATATATCGATCTTATGGTCTTCTCGGATCCGCTTTACATATCCCTTCAACTTTTCCCCGATATAAAGCTCTTTAAATACTTCATTGTCAAAGATCAATCCTTTGTACTTATGGTTTATTATGACCGAATAGCCAAGATCGGTCTTCTGGAGGATCAGCAAAGTGACCTCTTCTCCTTCCTGAAGGGATGGGTCGTGATTCTGCAGAAATCTTTCAACCCTGTTGCTTGCATACAAACGGTCTGTTTTCAGGTCAATATCGAGGTAAACCACATACCATCTTCCGATTTCCATTTTCTGCCGTTGTTCCCTGAAAGGGGCCATCAGCTCTTTTTCAAGTCCCCAATCGAGAAAGGCACCGACTTCTGAGACAGCGGTAACCTTTAACAGTGCAAATTCATGCAACAGGATCCCGGGGGTGAGGGTGGTGGCAATTTTTCTGTCTTCAGAATCACGGTATATAAATACTCTCAGGGAATCCCCGGGTTTCATGTCTTCGGTGCAATACTTGTTGGGGAGCAATACATCCTCACCTGATTCATCTTCCAGGTAAAGGCCCACACTGGCTTGCCTTGAAATGACCAGTTCATTATATTTTCCGGTTGCGATCATTGATCAAAAGTAACCATTATTTTGCTCAAAATGTGCTGGTTTGCCCCTGGATGAATATGGGGGTCGGGATCCATTCTGTCTCCTGTCAATAAAATTCTTTACATTTGAATAAGACATACTTTTAGAAATGAAATTATTGAGCAAAACAATTGCCATTTTCCTTCTATTTCTGGTGCTTCACCCGGCAAACGCACAGGTCAATGAGGGACTCCTGGCAGGATCCTGGCTGGGTACCCTGGATGCAGGGGGGGTGCAACTGAGGGTGATCTTCAATATATCCGTTGGGGAGGAGGGCGAATTGGTGACTACCCTGGACAGCCCTGACCAGGGAGCCTCAGGGATCGCCCTGGGAGAAACGGTCCAATGGGGCGACTCCATCAGGATTGAGGCCCCGATGCTCCTGGGGCGCTATTTGGGAAAAGTGAATTCCGAAACCAGTATGCAGGGTGTGTGGACCCAAGGAGGCAACAATTTTGAATTGAACCTGGAAAAACAAAAGGAGGCTTTCCGGCTGAACAGGCCGCAGGAACCCCAGCCTCCCTTCCCATACGGTGAGGAAGAGGTTATCATTGAAAATGTGACCCAGGGCTTTGCACTGGGAGGGACCTTCACCATTCCTGCGGGAGAGGGTCCTTTCCCCGGGGTTGTCCTGGTTTCAGGTTCTGGCAGCCAGAACAGGGATGAGGAGATTTTCGGACACAAACCCTTCAAACTGATCGCGGATCAGCTGGCAAGGAATGGAATTGCAGTATTGCGTTACGATGACAGGGGAATGGGGGCCTCGGGCGGAAATCCCGCCGGGTCAACCACAGCAGATAATGCCGGCGATGCAAGATCGGCAATTGACTATTTGATGAAACGGGATGAAATCGATCATTCGAAAACCGGGATCATCGGACACAGCGAAGGGGGATTGATTGCCTTTATGCTGGCATCAGCCCATGACGATATAGCTTTTGTGATCTCCCTGGCCGGCCCAGGCGTGGACGGAAAAACCATACTGCTGGAACAGAGTGAGTATATTTCCAGGTTGAGCGGGGTAGATGAGTCGGTGCGCGAAGACAACCGGATCGTGATGAGCAGGATTTATGACCTGATGATCTCCCACGAATCCCGTGAAGAATGGTCTGTCAAGGAACAGGAATTTACAAATGAATATTATTCCGGGCTTGAAAATAGCGAGTACACTGAAGAGGTGATTGAGCGGATCAACAACAACATTCTCTCATCCATTCCGGCATCTGCCTATCCCTGGATGCGTTTTTTCGTAATGTCGGATCCTTCATCCTACCTTGGTTCGGTCAGGTGTCCCGTGCTTGCGCTGAACGGTGAAAAGGATTGCCAGGTGCTGCCTGAAAAGAATATCGGTGCCATAAGGGAGCGCCTTCAGGAATCGGGCAATCAAAATGTGACCACCCAGATCCTTCCCGGACTGAACCACCTGTTTCAGAATTGTGAAACAGGGCTGCCCGCAGAATACGGGGTGATTGAGGAGACATTTGACCCGCACACCCTGGAGTTGATCCGGGAGTGGATTGTTTCATTATAATTTCATTCACAGGAACATAGAAATTAATCCAGGCAGAGACCTTCCGCAGCAGGTTTGGATCATCGGCTCGATTGGCGAATCCCTTGTGATCCACCTGTCCCTTTTTTAGTCAGGAGAAGTTCAATGGTGTCACAGGTACCTTCCGTGAAATATATGGTTCCTTCCCAATAATATCCATTGGAGGATTCAGCTGTGAGCAAATAGCCCCCATCAGGCTTTGAAACATTGAGTGCCCGGGGCTGGTCACAGGTTAGTCCGTCAGGCCAGTAATTGGAAATGGTCCCCACATATTCTCCGTCCAGTTTAACTTCGGTGTACCCAATATCTACACTTGCCCATATGGTAAGAACACCAAGATTTCCACCATATGGATTATCGGGATTATATCCGTAACCAGCCTGGCTTACTGAACCGTCTGGTTGGGGAATATAATATCCTACCAGTTCAATTTCGCTGCTACCACCATATACGGGACAATAAAAGCAATCCAGGAAATTTACATATCGGGAGGTTTTTCTGTAAATGAGCCCTATTTCCGGATCGAGCCACTCTTCCTCCGATATATCATACCTCTCGCTTACATACTGTTCACCCCAGTTATCACGCTGGTGTTTAACACGAAATGCCTGGAATGTTCCCAATCCGATGGTAATGTTGGAAGTGGTCATGGTGACTGACTGGCTGGAAGAACCGGAAAAAAACATGGCATAGTTATTCCAGGATTGGCTCTCCAGGTCAATCATGTTGTTGAAGGTTTCACCCACGTCATGTTTTACGCCCAGGCTCCTGCCTGCTACGTGGGAAAGGAATATATAATCGCCAAGGAGGTTCCCGTTATAATATTTTTTTCCTGTAACCCGGAGATCAATAAACTCAATATTGTCATATTCCAGGTTAATATCTTTAACGGTAATGTAGGTCAATCCTTCAGCATAACCCGATACGGAGCCGTTCTCCGTTTCTGTTGATTTTACAAGATAGACCCACTGTGAATTCTCTGAAAGAGGGAACAGGTTAGGCGGTTCGTTGACTTTTATGGTGGTCTGGTCAGTATCCTGCAATCCTCCCTCATCGGTCACGGTCAGTGTCACAGTATAAGTGCCTGTTTCATTGAAGGTTTTTGAAGGTGTAATGCTCGTCGAGCTGGTACCATTTCCAAAATCCCAGCTGTATGCGAGCGAACCATCTTCAGGATCACTGGAAAGACTTGCGTCAAAATCCACACTGAGGGGACGGTTCCCTTCTGTCTGTGATGCCATGACCTTTGCAATGGGTTTCTGATTTACATACTCGGGGGGACGTTCGCAGGAATGGATTAAAGTCAGGAATGAGAGCGCGGCCAGGGCCCGATAGATTCGGTTCATTTTTCAGCGGGGGTTAGTTTATGCTAGCTAATATATAGAATTGGTATATTGAAGTCAAGGTTCAATTTTTCCCTGTCATACAAAGCAAACGAATTCGGCAGCCATATGAAGGGCCATATTTTAAATAAATTCCTTATATTTTATTTTTTGATTTATAACCTGTGGATAATTGACATAATAATCTGCTCACATGAAAAGAAGAAATTTCATCAGACAGGGCCTGGCCGGGGCTGCATTGCTTTCTGCATTTCCCTATGAGTTGCTGGCCGCACAGAAAAAGCTCTATCCTTATGACCGGGTTAATCTGGGAAACACGGGAATTACCATGTCCCGGATGGCCATGGGCACAGGGACCAATGGATTCGGGGGAAGCTCGAACCAGACCAGGACACTGGGGATCAAGGGGGTGTCGGACCTGCTTCGTGCCGGTTTCGATGAAGGCATTAATTTCTGGGATACAGCCGATCAGTATGGCTCCCACCCCCATGTGAAGGAGGCGCTCAAAAAGGTTGACAGGGATCAGGTGGTCATCCTGACAAAGACCAATTCCAAAACCTACAAGGATGTGAAAAAGGACCTGGAACGGTTCAAGGGAGAACTGGGGACGGATCATTTTGATATAATCCTGCTTCATGCGGTCACCGATCCCGATTGGAATACCAACATGAAGGGGGCCATGGAGGCATTAAGTGAGGCCAAGGAGGAAGGCCTGATCCGTGCCCATGGGATCTCCTGCCACTCATTGGGCGCCCTTCAAACAGCGGCGGACGAGCCCTGGGTGGATGTGGACCTGGCACGATATAATCCCGGGGGAGTGGCCATGGACGCAGATGTGGAAACGGTGCGCAAGGTACTCACAAGAATGAAAGAGAACGGGAAAGCCATTATAGGGATGAAGGTATACGGGGCCGGGAGGCTCATTGATAAGAAGGATGAATGCCTTGAATTTCATACAGGAGCAAAGTTCATTGACAACTTCACCCTGGGTATTGAAAACTATGAACAATTGAAAGACATCCAGAAGAGATTGCCTGAAGCCAGTGTGAGGGGTTAATACGGAAACCATGAATCAATTAACCCTCACCACGCCGGCGCTGCTCTTTTCAGCCATCTCCCTGCTCCTCCTAGCCTATACCAACCGGTTCCTCGCCTATGCCAATGTGGTGAGGAACCTTCATGCAAAGTATAAGGAGAACCCGGACAATCTCCTGGTAGGGCAGATACAAAACCTCCGTAAAAGACTGGTTCTGACCAGGACCATGCAGTTGCTTGGGATAGGGAGCCTGCTGTTCTGCGTGCTCTGTATGTTCCTGGTTTATATAAATTTTCAGCTTTTCGCTGAGATTGTTTTTGGAATTGCCCTGGTGATGTTGATCATCTCCCTGGCCATTTCGGTCCGTGAAATTCAGATCTCCGTGAAAGCCCTTGATCTTCATTTAAGCGACATGGACCACCTGTAGACTGGAATGGTCTATAATGTCGCTACGCACCCAGAGCCTTGAGCGCTTCGTAAACCAGGAATGCGGGCCAGACAAGCGCCTTTAAAAATCCGAGCACCCCGACCCAAAAGCCTGTGGCGGCTGAAATATAATAGACGGCTGCCCCTATGATTCCCACCCCGTAAACAGCACTGGCCGGGGCATTGCTCTGAACATCTTTTTTCATTTTATTTATTTTGAAGGGTTAATGCAGGACTAATTTACCTAATTTTAGTCCTTAACTATAAAGACAATAGGAAATTTTTGGGTTGCATCCCACTGAATAAAAAGAACCTCCATGATCAAAATCTATTTCTGCGGGTCCATCCGGGGGGGCAGACAACTGGCCCTCACCTATGCCCGGTTCATTCAAATGCTGCAGGAGCACGGAAAGGTCATGACCGAGCACATTGGAGATGACCAGGAGATCACGGCCAAGGACCGGGTGCTTACAGATCGCGAGATTCACGACCGAGACCTTCAATGGATCGTGGAATCGGATGTGGTAGTTGCAGATGTGACCATCCCCAGCCTGGGAGTCGGCTACGAAATCGGAAGGGCCATTGAGATGGGTAAGCCGGTTTTGTGCCTCTTTAAATCCGGGACAGAATTCATACTCTCGGCCATGATCGCAGGCAGCAAAGATGTGGAAGTATATGATTATCAGGACCCTGACGAACTTAAGGAGACCTTTGACCTGTTTATGGCAGGGCGTGGGCTCCAATAATTTGCTTATGTTTCTTAAGCTTAAACCGCGTCCATAAAAGAGGTGATCATGCTGAAAAAGCAAAATATTCTGCAAGTCAAGAATGTCTACACAGCCAATGCTTTTGCTGTGGGTGGACAATTTTTTATTGGGGCGGGATCCGAAACAGAGCCTGAGGTGAAGCTCTATGAGCTGGACAACGACCGAGAGGATCTGCTGGAGGGATGCCCCGGGGGGATGATGAGTTTTCTCCCCTTTCCCCGCAAAGGAGGGACATTTGTGACCATCATGGGACTGTTCCCCCCCTTTATCGGACAGGAAGCAGGTTTGTACCTGCACGGGAAAACAGGGAATGGGTGGGAGACCTTCAAAATTGCGAAACTGCCTTTTGCCCACAGGTGTGAATTTGTTGAACACGGGGGAGGTTATTCCCTGGTGGCAGCCACGGTAAGCAAGCACAAGGAGAACCCGGGGGACTGGAGCCGGCCTGGGGAAGTTTTTCTATTTACTCCAGGCGAGGATGTGACCCGGCCCTGGGGCAAAGAGCGCATCGATTCAGGGATTACAAGGAACCACGGAATGACCCGGACCATCCTTGATGGGAAAGATACAATTTGTATTTCGGGAGCCGAAGGGATCTTCGGCATCATCCCCGGTGATCGGCAGCGCTGGGCTGTGAAAAAGGTTTTTGATAAGGAAGTGAGCGAGATGACCTTCATTGACCTGGATGGGGACGGGAATCAAGAGCTGGTGACCATCGAACCATTTCACGGGAATACCCTGAATATTTACAAAAAGGGAGGAAAGGGGTGGGAACTCAAATTCAGCGATTCACTCTCCTTCGGACATGGCCTCAGCAGCGGCAAATTCAATGGTATCCCGGTGGTAGTGGCAGGAAACAGAAGCGGATCCCTGGCTCTCGAAGCCTTCACTGTAAGGGATCTATCGAAGGGCGTTGTAAGAAGGATGGTAATAGAACCAGAAGCGGGGCCCACTCAAACACAGGTGTTCTCCCATGCTTCCCGGGATTACATCCTGAGCGCCAACCAGCGAAAGAATGAGGTGGCAATCTACTCAGGAAGCCTGGATTAAACTCTTTTCTGCGGGGCGGTTAATGCTTCTTTTTCACCTGGACCCCGGCCAGTTTTTCGTGATACTGGATCAAGCCACCGTGGTCATCACCCGCCTTTCCATCCGCTTTCAGGACTTTCATAAATTCCATGACCTGGACGGTTAGAGGAATGGGGGCATCAATTTCAAGTGCGGTGTCCCTGACATTGATCAGGTCCTTGGTATGCATGCGGATGGGCCCTCCCGGTTTGAAATTACGCTCCAGGATCAGGGGCATCTTGGCGTTCATGACCGTGCTGCCTGCCAGTCCGCCCTTGATGGCATGAAAGACCTTTTCAGCATCCACTCCTGCCTTTTCTGCAAAGACCATGGCTTCAGAGAGTGCTGCCAGGTGCAGTGCCACCATGATCTGGTTGGCCAGCTTTGTAATGTTCCCACTTCCGATTTCACCCATAAGCATGGCTGAGGCCCCCATGGTCAGCAGGATGGGTTCTACCTGTTCAAACACGGACTGTTCCCCTCCCACCATTATGGAGAGTGTCCCGTCAATGGCCTTGGGTTCCCCTCCGCTCACAGGGGCATCAAGCATGGCAATACCCTTTTCTGCCAGCGCCCCGGACAGCCTCACAGCCACCAGGGGGGAGATTGAACTCATATCTACAAGGATGGTGCCGGCACGTGCTCCCTCCAGAATTCCTTTCTTGCCGAGGATCACCTCCTCCACCTGGGGGGAATCGGGAAGCATGGTGAAGATCACGGCACATTGCCGGGCAATTTCGGAAGGATCCTCCCCCTTTTCGGCTCCTGCCCCTGTGAGCTCCTGGACGGGCCCTGGCATGAGATCGTGGACCATAAGTGAATAACCTGCTTTGAGCAGGTTGAGGGACATGGGTTTACCCATCACTCCCAACCCGATAAATCCAATAAGTTTTTTCGGCGTATGCATGAGAACAGATTTTTTCCAGGGAAGGCTGTCTAGCCGTGCTTCATTTTCATGATCTCGTTATGGTGACTGATTACCAGTTTTTCATATTTTTCACGAGAACTCTTCTTGTAGCTTTCAAATTCCTCCTCTATGGCCGACAACTCTTTTTTAGTCTGTGAGGTCACCACATGGTTTCTTTTAAACAGCAGGAACATGATCACTGCCAGAGAGGCCAATGCGGCTACGATGATCCACATGATCATATTGTAGAAGCCTTTGTTCATCTGGATCCCCAGGAAAGAGAGGCCGTCCTTGTTCCTGATTGCTTCGTCGCGGTCATTTTTGGTTCTGCCAAGTTCGGTATTGAGGGTTTCAATCTCAAAATCCCTTTCGGTCAGCTTGCTCTGGAGGGTGGCAATATCCAGTTTGGCTTCGTTCAAAGAATCCACAGCGTTCTTCTTGATCTTGAGGAACATATCTTCTCGAATAGCCCTGTAGTCGTTATAGATCCTGGTACGCTCCTGGATGTAGTCCAGTTGGCCTTCCAGCGATACGGAATCCAGGATGGCCGGAGTTATATACTGAGCATTGGCTGACTGAATGCACGGAATGGCAAGGCATATGGCCAACAGGGGGGTGCCGAGATATTGAATGATCCTTTTCATGACTTTTGTTTCTGTTTCGTTTCCACTAATATCCTAAACGAAAGTAAGAAATATATATGATCCGGCCACCTGCTTTTTATTTGCATCGAAACGGTATTATTCCATCATCAGGCGGGGTTCCTGATGGTAAAAGCCCGGCGGGGATTGGTGATGAGCAGCTGGTCCAGTTCCCCGGGGGTGAAACCCAACGCTTCAAGCAGGGGGATGAAGCCGGTAGAAATATCGGTAAACCCCCTGAAGGATCCGCCGTTTTCTTCACCCGGAGAATACCACCCGGCATCGTGGGAGATCAGGACCCGGTCCAGCAAACCGGCCTCTTTCAGCGCAAGGATCCTTTCCGCGTACCACCCGGTACTGTATTCCTCTCCCGGAGCCCGCTGCAGGTTCACATTGTCCAGTGAAATCCATGCACCGGAGCGGGCGGCCTGGATATTGCCTTCAAGGGAGCCGCCCTGGGCGTGAACCCAGATGAAAGCGGATGGATCAACTCCATAGGCTTCAAGTACCTTCAGCTGTGCAAAGGCAGGCTTATCCGGGCCTGTATGTGAGGCGATCACAAGGCCCGTCTTCAAGTGGGCCAGGGCCGCAGCAGCAACTATTTTTTCATGTTCGGCAGAGAGGGTGTCCCCGGGGTTCACGGCAATTTTTATAAAACCGGGCCTGACTCCGCTCTCCCCGATCCCATTTTCAAATTCCCCGGTCCACAGGGAGGCCAGCTCTGCGGCCGACAGGTCATAAAAGGAGGCCGGAAGAAATTTATTATTCTGGGCGCCGTAGTATCCGGTGTTGGTGATCAGCTGCATCCCGGTGGCCCCGGAGAGCATTTTAAGCATTTCAGGATCTCTTCCTATGTAGGCCGGGGTACATTCGATCAGTGTCCGTATATTCAGCCCGCGAATCTCTTCCAGGTAGGGAGTGACGGCCTCCACCACATCCTTTTTGTTCCACCGGAACTCACCGGTGCTGTCCGCACCTATAAAGTCCACCAGTACATGTTCGTGGGTCAGGGTGGTGCCCATGTCTGCGGCATCGATGGGCCCGCTGACGGTCATCACTATTCCTTCGGAGGCGGGTTTGCAACCGTTGGTGAGCAGCATCAGGAAAAGCGGCAACAGGAATAACTGGGATCGTTTGGTCATGGCAAAGCGTGTGTTTGAATGCGGTTGGTACACTGATATGCCGCAAGATATCACACAAAAAGGATCCAGTCAAGTATTATTCATACTTCAGGGTATCGGCTGGATTCATCCTGGAGGCCCGGTATGCGTGGATGGTAGTGATGGTGATGGTGATCAGCAATGCAAGCAATCCTGAAACAGCGAAGACGCTCCACTGAATGTCGATGTGCTTGCTGAATCCATCAAGCCAGTGCTTAATTCCGTAATAGGCGATTGGCCAGCTCACCAGGTTCGCGATGAGGATCAGCCAGAGGAACTCCCTTGACAGCAATGAGTTCACATCAGAAACCCTGGCGCCATGCACCCTTCGGATGCTGATTTCGCGGGTCCTGCGCTCCACCATGAAGGAGGTCAGGCCAATCAATCCGAGGCAGGCAATCAAAATGGCAAGAATGGTCAGAAGGATGGAAAGCTTGCTGAATTTACTTTCGTCTTTATAGAGGGCATCCAGTTCCTCGTCCAGGAAGGAGTATTCAAATGGCCGGGTGGGGGCAAAATCTTCCCACAATATCTCGATATACTCCAAAACGCTCTTGTAATCGTCCGTATTCACCTTTAAGGCGATATAGCGTGTCATGCCGGCCGCGCCGTTGGGATCCTGTACCATGTCCAGCACGAAATTGCTTACGGGTTTGTGAAGTGAAAGCGCGTTGAAATCACCGAATACCCCGATGACCCGCTCAGACCCATCCGATCGGATGGCCTTTCCTATGGCCTCCTCGTTGGTCCACCCCAGGTGCTTCACCATGCTTTCATTGATCATGATCGCTTCGGATGTATCCGATGGAAAATCACGCGAAAAGGACCTTCCTTCCACCACTTCAATATTAAAAGTTTCAATGAAATCATACCTCACCAGGAAGGCCGGGTACCAGAAAGGCTGGTCGTCGAACATCCCTTCAATGACAAAGGAACGTGTATTGTGGTTCGCTCCAAGCACATCCTCCATCCCGGTTACCTGGATGATATTCGGATGTTTCTTTAATTCCATTGAAAATGCATCAAACCGCAGGCCCAGGCCGAACTTGGTGGGCAGGAGGATGATCTGGTCACGGTTGAATCCTAGCTCTGCTTTTCTCAGATAGTTCAGTTGGGAGTAGGCACTTATGGTTCCAATGATCAGGGCAATGGAGATCAGGAACTGGACCACCACGAGGATTTTCCTTCCAATACCCTTTCCTCCGCTGGAAGAGAGGCTGTCTTTGAGATGCACGGTGCCCAGTCCGGACAGGTAGAAGGCGGGGTATGCCCCGGAAAACAGTCCCACGCCCAGAAGAAGGCCCAGGCCTCCAAGAAGGCTCAGGGGTTTGACGATGATCCCGCTATCGATCTCCTTGCCTGCAAAGTTATTAAAGGCCGGCAGCAGGAACTCCACGAGCATGGCGGCAATCAACAGGGCGATCAGCGTAAGGATCATGGATTCCCCCAGAAACTGGACCACCAGTTGTGTTTTCCTTGCCCCGATCACTTTTTTCATTCCGATCTCCCTGCCCCTACCGGCCGAACTGGCGGTGGAGAGGTTCATAAAATTGATGCATGCAAGGATCAGGACGAACAACCCTATCCCGGTAAGGATCCTGATGTAACTGATCTTACCGTTGGGATGCATTTCGTAGTCGTGATTGGATTTTAAATGAATATCCTTCAGGGGTTGAAGGTAAAGTGAAATCTCCTGGTCCTGGAAGTCAGGGTAATGGGTAAGATAAAAGTCAGGCATCCTGGCCTCCAGCTGTTCCTTTTGAATTCCTTCATTGAGCTTGACATAGGTCCAGCAGGGATTCCAGATCCAGGTCTGGGGCATCTGTCCGGTTCGCCTGTTCCTTGCGGTGGACATGGAACCCAGGATATCGATGATGAAATGGGATTGACCGGGAAGGTCCTTCATCACCCCGGTAACCTCAAGGTCAGTGAATTCCTCCAGCCGCAGCATTTTCCCCATGGCCGGTTCATCACCAAAATATCTCCTGGCCGTGGACTCCGATAAGACCACCGTATTGGGCCGGTCAAGTGCAGTCCCGGGATCCCCTTCAATGAGGGGAAAGGTAAATACCTCGAACACATTGGAATCGGCCAGGTAGAACCACTCCTCGTTAAATTTGATGATGTTCCCGCTGTCCTTGTGGTATTCAAACAGAAGCTCGGAAACCTGGAAGTCGTAGAACCTGACCACCGATTCCACCATGTCGGGATAGGATTCGGCCAGGGCCGGTCCAAAGGGAAAGGAGCAGGTGGCGGCATCCTCGTTGATGTCATTGGAGTTATAGAGCCTGTTCATCCTGTAGATCTTCTCATACCCTTCGTGGAACCGGTCATACTTCAGTTCATCGGTCACATAGATGAGGATAAAGAGAAAACTGGCAATACCTATGGCCAGGCCCGCTATGTTAAGCAGGGAATAATTGAAATGTTTCAGGAGGTTCCTGATGGAGACAGTGATAAAATGGCGGAGCATGGAATATGTCTTTTGCTGGGTTCACATGACTCCTGGCACAAATGTCTTACCAGACTGATAAAAACATTGAATAACAGCCAATTAACAATTACCTGGAAGGGGAGAATCTGGTCCTGGTGTGCCGGAGCGGACGAATTATGTACGAAAACGTACGGTTTTCAGCTGTTATCCGCCCGAAACCCCCAGGAAGCCCCCGGTGATCCTGGTCAGGCGGGTTTTTGAATCGATGAGGTTATAGATGGCCTGCAGGCGGCCAAGGGCAGCGCCAAGATAGATCAGCTGTACATCCCTGTAATTAAAGGAATTGATTACACCGGATTTGTATTTCTCTTCGGATATGGAAAGGTTCAGCTGGGCCGCATCGAGGTTTTCATTGGCCACGTTGAGCAAAGCGACCCGCACCCCGAAGTAGTCATACAGGTTAAAAAGTTCATTGGTGAGGGCGTGTTGCATCTGGTCAATCTCCACCTGCGCCACCTCCTCGTTGATCCTGGCGATCTCCACGGATCGTCTTCTCACCCCGGCACTGTATATGTCAAAGGAGAGCCTGATGTTCCCATAGGGACTGAGCGCCTGGTTGATCATTGAGGAGGCTCCCGAAGCCTTGCTCAGGGAATGGCTGTAATCCATCCCGCCACCCAGGGAAATGGTGGGATAATAGGCGGCCTCCTTCAGTGAGGTTTCATATTGCTGCAGGAGGAGGTTCGTATACTGGTTTTTGAGGATCTGGTTGCTGGATTCCATCTTTGAGCGCAGGTCCCCCAGAATATAGCTGGTGGTATCTGCCTCAAATGATTCATTGAAGACCCAGGTGTTTGCCGGATCCTCACCCATCATGAAATTCAGGTTCCGGACAGAGTTCCGGATCACCACCTCCTGGTTCATGAAATTCGCTTTATCGGTGAGGTACACATTCTTGGCCTGGAGCACATTGTAGGTGACCGATCCCCCCAGCGCCTGGCGTGTAAGTTCATACTGGTAGCGATCGCTTGAGAGTTCCATCACTGTGTTCAGCACTTTCAACCGCTCCTGCTGAAGCAATACATTGTAATAGGCCAGGATGATCTCTTCGATGGTGGACTCCACCAATACAGAAAATCTGCCGGAAGTAAGCTCTTCGAGATTTTCAAGTTTGGATTTGGTAAGGTTCACCCTGAAACCGTCAAAGAGGATCCAGTTCAGACCGGCCCCGGCTGAAATCCTGTTCGATAAAACACCGTCCTGAAGGTCATAACTGATGTTGTCAGAGGCATCAAATCCAATGGTGGGATATCGTCCTGCATTGCCCCAGTTGTTGTTGATTTGCGCAATCTCCACATCGGCCCTGGATATGACTAGGCCGTAGTTGCTTTCAAGGGCCTTTTCAAGGGCCACTGAAATAGATAATGCCTCTGTCTGGCCATATAAGGCAGGAACCATATAGAGTGCAATGAGGATTAAGATGAAGGATTTAATGCGGATCATGCTTTCAAGATTTCTTGTCCAAGATATTCGGTTCCATTTCTCCGTTCTGTTCATATTTCAGCTTCCTGTTGTGATGGATGATGGCAGTCTCCACCTCTTCAGGGGTGGGCCGGGTGCCGGTCCACATATAACGGATCCACACCCTGAGATCGTTCAGCACCATGATGATCACCGGGAAGAAGATCAGGATAAACAGAGTGCCGATAAAGACGCCATAGGCCAGGCTGATGGCCATGGGGATCAGGAACTGTGCCTGGATGCTTTTTTGAAACAGCATGGGAAACAACCCGATGGTGGTGGTCAGTGAGGTGAGGATAATCGGGCGCAACCTTACCTTGCCGGCCTCCTTTACAGCATCCGCGACCTTATAACCCTCAATAAGAAGGCCATCAAATTTTGCAAAGAATATGATCGCATCATTGATGATCACCCCGGTCAGTGCCACCATGCCCCACAGGCTCATCATGGAGAGGGGTTGTCCGTGTAGCCCGTGTCCCCAGGCTACCCCCAGCATGGAGACCGGGATCATAAACAGGATGGCGAAGGCCTTGGGCACGCTTCTGAAATGAAGCACCAGCAGGAACAGGATGATGGCAAATGCAAGCAGGAAAGATTTTTTCACCTTGGCCAGTGCTTCACGGCTGTTCTTTTGCTGTCCCTGGTACATGTAACGGATCCCGGCAAATTGTGCCTGAAGTTCCGGCATGATATCAAGATCGATCTGTTCCAGGATCTCGGGTACAGATGCAAAAGGATCCACAGTTTCGGCCTCCACCCTGATCTCCCGGGAACCGTTGAAGCGGTTGATGGCTACGGGACCCCTCTCCATATGGTAACCTGCCAGCTCGGCAAGGGGATATTCTCCCGAAGGGGTTTTAATTTTCATCTGTTCCATCTGTCCCAGCGTGAGGCGGTCCGATTTGGGATAACGGACCCAGACCCTGAGTTCGTCCCGTCCCACCTGGAGACGCTGGGCCTGGGCACCATAAAAACCCTGCCTGACCTGGCGTGCGATGGATGCCTCGTCCAGGCCCAGAAAATAGGCCTTTGGTTTCAGGTCCAGCCTGATCTCCTGCTTTCCAAGGGCAATGTTCTCGTTCACATCCATGAGCTGGGGCATTTCATTGAGACGGGCGATAAGGTATTCCTTCGCCTCATCCAGCTCCTGCAGGTTTTTGGACATCAGTCCGATGGATACAGGGGAACCAAAACGGTTCCGCCCGGCCACCGTAAATTTCCGGGCCTCCGGGACCTTCCCGATCTTTCGGCTGACCCGTGCCGATATATCCCTTCCGGATATGGGATATCCTTCCAGGTCCACAGGAAAGACATTGATGCTTCCTGCATGGGCGCCTCTCTCCTGTCCGCTGAACGAATTCCCCAGCCTCTTGCTGGTCCTCTCAATGATGTCATGGTCAAGGCCCAGTTCTTCCACGATCTCATCGTTCACTTCCCACACGGCTATTTCAAATTGGTCCAGGAACTCAAGGGTCTGCTTCTCTCCGTCACCGGGCGTGAAGGCCACATTCACCTCGAAGTTATCGAAGTCAACCATGGGGAAATAGGTATTCTTTATGTGTCCACCCAGGTAGAGCCCCATGGTGATCAATACAAGGGCCACGGGGATTGCTGAAGCAATGTAACGCCACCTGACCAGCCAGTTCAGGGCGTGCTGATATACGTTATCCCTCAACCAGATGAGGAATTGTTCGAAATATTTTTTTAATCCTCTTGATTTGGCTTCCAGTCTTTTGCGATTCAGTACGGAATCTTTGGCAAGGTGGGCCGGAAGGACCAGGAATGCTTCAAAGAGGGAAAAAGCAAGCGCGGAGATCACCACAATGGCCACCACCATCATCATCTCCATCATGGTTCCGGACAGAAAGAGCAGGGGAGCAAACGCCACGATGGTTGTCGTCACGGAGGTGAGCACGGCCGGAGCCACCTCCATAGTCCCATCCACGGCCGCGTGCATCGGGGTCTTTCCGCGTTCAAAATGGAGATAGATATTTTCGGCAATGACGATCCCGTCGTCCACCAGGATCCCGATCACCAGGATCATTCCGAACAGGGAGTTCAGGTTGATGGTGACGCCCAGGAAGTTGGCAGCGATGAACATGGCCATAAAGCTGAAGGGAATCCCGAATGAGACCCAGAGAGAGAGCCTGAAACTCAGGAACATGGAGAGGGAGACGATGACCAGCACCAAACCCAGGAGGCCGTTCCTGGTGAGCAGGTTAAGCCGGCTCTGCAGGATGTCCAGGAATGCCCTGGAGACGATAATCTCTACCCCCTGGTTCCGCCCGTTGAAATCCTCGATGTACTCATTGACATATTCTGTGATCTCGGCCAGGTCCTCTTCGGGTAGTTTTTCCACACCGATGGATACGGAAGGTTTCCCGTTGGTCCAGCTTTTTGTGGGAGAATCTGCAAATTTGACCTTGGCTTCGGCCACATCCCTGATCCGGATGTATCCCCCCAGCTCATCTCCCCTCACGATTATATTCCCTATCTTATTGGGATCCGCACTCCTTGACCGCAGCCTGATCAGGAACTCCTCCTCCTCGGATTTGATCTCACCTCCCGACACATCCTGGTTGTTGTTCTGGATGGCCCTCACGATATCGTCAAAGGTAAGGTTGTACCTGAGGAGCTCTTCCTCTTTGATCTCCACGGATATTTCGGGCTGTGGATAACCGGAAAGGGAGATCTGGCTCATGACCCCGGAATTGAAAAAATCCTCTTCGATCCGCTGCGCATGTTCCTTGAGGGTCATCAGGTCCATATCATGCCCGTCCACCGGCACCAGTTCAAGCCTGATGGCTCCGGCCCTGGAGCGCCGTTTGGAGACAATGGGCCTTTCAGCTGCGGTGGGAAGAGACGAAACCCCATCCACCGCATTTTTCACCTCCTGAAGTACCTCATTGATGGGATATTCACCTGTGGTCTCAATGGAGATGGAACTCATGTTCTCAACCGAGGTGGAGGTGATCTCCTTGATCCCGATAATGCCCCTGACTGCCTCTTCGATCCTGGAAGTCACCCCCTCCTCCATCTCTACGGGTGAAGCTCCGGGATAAAAGACAGAAACGCTGATGAAGCGGCTTTCCGTTTCAGGAAAGAACGATTTCTTCATGTTGGCAAGGCTCAACCCTCCTGCAAAAAGGACAACAGCTATGATCAGGTTGGCATAAACCGGGAATTCGACAAACCTTTCAATGATCTTCTTCATGGTCTTTCCTCTGGTTTGCGATGGAATTAATCGTTAGAGCTCTTTTTATTTTTCTTTTCCTTATCGACTGCGGGTGATTCGCTTCCGGGCCCTCCCCCGGGCCTGTTCCCCTGTGGTACCTCCTCCTTATCCACCTGCACCAGGGTACCTTCGGACACATTGATCAGTTGCTGGACCACCAGTGAATCGCCCCTGGTCAGGCCATTGAATATAAGCGTTCGCTCATTTTCCTTGATCACGTTGATCTCCCGTTTCACAAGGCGACCCTGCTGGACGATAAATACTTCGTTGGTGTTAAAGACCGAATTCCTGGGGATCTCCATGACATTCTCGATGGGTCTTATGGGAAAGGTGGCCTGATGGTATTCTCCGGCAAGGAGGGGAAGGCGAGGATTGTAGGGCAGGCTCACAAATAATGACTGGGACTGGGTGTTCTCATCCACGAACTGGCTCTTTCTGATCACATGTCCTTCCCAGGTGGTGATACTGCCGTAGGAACCCACTGTCACGGGGTCGCCGATATGCACCCATGCTGCATCTGCCCGTTCCAGGGGCACTTCAAGTTCCAGTCCGTCTGTCCTCAAGGCCCTGGCCACCCTTCCGCCCGTATTCACATAGGCGCCCAGCTCCATATAGACCTCTTTGAAAGTTCCGCCAAAGGGTGCTGAAACGCTCCTTCTTTCCAGCTGAAGTTCATCGCGCTGAATGTTATAATACTCGCTGATCACATTCCTGCTGGCAAGGAAGATTTTCAATTTGTCATCCCTGATCTGGGGCAGTGCGGGCAATGGATTATCCACGGCGATGGAAGAGAAGAATTGATGGAACGCTGGTTCCTGTTCCGGGAAATCGATCACCAGGTCGGGCAGTATGCTGGCAAGTACATTCTGGTACTGGCTTTTCCTTGCCTTCAGTGAAAGGATGGCTTCATCGGGATAGACCACGAAAAGGAGATCCCCCCTGGAAAAGCTGGCCCCCTTTTTCAGGGTTACCTTTCCGGCTTCAATCCTGCCGGCTGCCTCCGCAATGATGTCGATCTCCGCAACGGCTGCCACCCGTCCGGGCGCAGAGACGGTGGAAGGAATGGTGGAATAATTGACAGGCTCCACTTTTACATACCTTTTGGCTTCAATGGTCCTGCGCACCGGGGGTGGTTCTTTTTGCAGGATTAGGAATTTCATTAATCCGTAGGCCAGGCCGAGGATAATAATCACGCTGGCAATGATCACAATTCTCCTGTCTATTTTTCTCATTTTCTGTGGGTAGTAAAAAAATAACGTGCAAAGATAGGTATTTAGACCAGAATCAAATCCAAAGGTTTAATCCTGACGTGGCTCTCATAAGATTCCTATCTTTGAATATGCTTATTCGTTTGGCGGACATTGGGGATCTTTCAAGGATCAATGAAATCTACAACCAGGCAGTTCTGCAGCGTTTCTGTACCGCCCACCTTAACCCGGTGGATATGGAATACAGGCAATTGTGGTTCAGGGAACACGATCCTGGACGCAACCCTGTATATGTGGCCTGTGAAGGTGAACGGGTAACAGGCTGGGTATCCCTGGGGCCCTATCGTTCGGGCAGGCAGGCACTGGTCCATGTGGCGGAAGTCAGTTATTACGTGGACAGGCAGGACCGGAAAATGGGAGTGGGGACCCGGTTGATGGAGCAGGCCAGGATAACGGCCGCCTCATGCGGATACAGTGTATTGATTGCCATTCTGTTGAGTAATAATCCTGGCAGTCTTGCCCTGCTTGAGAAATTTGGATTTTCCTGCTGGGGTACCATGCCAGGGATCGCAAAAATCGATGATCAAACCGCCGATCACCTTTACTACGGGTTGAAACTCTGAGCCGGCCCAGCTCCCTCCTTTGATTTATTTCACTTTTTTGTGCATCTTTGCAGTTAAATGGAATTAGACTAAATAAAAATCATATCATGAGCTGTTGTGGTGGAAGTTGCAGTTGCGGGAAAGGAGATCAGACCCCTGTACAGGAAAACCTGGCGCTGGTTCAGATGTCGACCAGCCAGGGAAAAATGGCCACCCATGACTGGATGAAGGGGCTCGGTGCACTCACGCTGGATGAGGAGGTCGTGGAGGTCAGGTTTAAAAACAACCGGAAGGCATTTTTCAGGAACAACCCCGGCATATCCCTGGCGAAAGACGACAGGGTAGTGGTGGAGGTGGAAGGGGGGCATGACCTGGGTACCGTTTCCCTGAATGGCGCACTGGCTGAAAAGCAATTTGCACAGAAGGGTGAGGGAGTAAAAAAATCCTCCCTGATGCGGATCTATCGCCGGGCCACACAGGTGGACGTGGAGCACTGGCTGGAGGCCAAAAGGAGAGAAAGAGAGGTGTTGCTAAGGTCAAGAAGTTTTGCCGCTGAACTTCAACTGGAGATGAGCATCAGCGATGTGGAGTTCAGGGGAGACGGGAAAAAAGTCACCATCTATTATACCGCTGATAAAAGAGTGGATTTCAGGGAATTGATCCGAAAGTATGCCACGGCGTTCAGGGTAAAAATCGAAATGAGGCAGATCGGGGCCCGCCAGAGTGCAGCAAAAGTCGGGGGAATGGGCACCTGTGGCCGGGAACTATGCTGTTCCACCTGGAACAATGAGACGAAAAGTGTGAAGACCGAATCCGCCCGGGTTCAGAATCTTTCCCTGAGCGCCTCCAAACTGGCAGGTCAATGTGGAAAGCTCAAATGTTGTCTCAATTATGAACTGGCCACCTACCTGGAAGCCTGGGAACAATTTCCAGCCGAACTGATCGAGCTTGAGACTGACCGGGGATCACTTTTGCCTGTGCAGCCCGATGTGTTGAAAGGGGTGGTATATTATGTGCTTTCAGGAGGAAATGATCAATCCAGGTTTGAGATCCCCATCGAAAAGGTGAAAAAATACATCGCTTTGAATAAAGAGGGCCGTAAAGTGGAAACCGGCAGGATAGATCCTGTGAAATCATTGGTAAAAAGCCCTCAAAGTCTTTATAATTAAGCTTCGACATGTCGCTCTGCATGGTAAGAG
>JAHEEC010000008.1:62214-68919 GCA_024640885.1 Bacteroidota bacterium
GGTTCCCCTGATTGAAGGCGGATCAATGGGTTCCAGATCCTCCAGGATGACCTTTTGGAACCTGTTCTTCGAAGGATCACCGGTGGGGAAGGTGACGGGCAGGTAGTGTTCGCCGTACCCGTGGGCCAATCCCTGCCGGTCCACTTTTTCGACCAGCACCCGTTGCCCTTTTCCAATCATTGATTTCATATATGAAACCCTGTTCTCTTCGGAGATCCTCCGAATCGCTTCGCCTCGCTGGGATTTGATCTTTTCCCCCACCTGATCCTCCATCCTGTCTGCCCTGGTCCCTTTCCTTCTTGAATACCTGAAGGTATGAATATGACTGAACTGTGCCTCCTGGGCCAGCTTAATTGTCTGTTTAAAATCATCCTCGGTCTCGCCCGGGAATCCTACGATCACATCGGTGGTAAAGTTAAAATCGGGCATATGCCTCCGG
Organism: Bacteroidota bacterium; assembly: GCA_024640885.1. GTDB lineage: Bacteria > Bacteroidota > Bacteroidia > Bacteroidales. Next base: position 62,654 of record JAHEEC010000008.1, read on the forward strand.
AATCTATCCACGATCTCCATAAAGGAGGAGGTAGTGTACATCCTTCTCATTTTCAAAAGAATGGGATCAGATCCACTCTGCAGGCAGAGGTGCAGGTGGTGGGCCATCCTGGGGTGTTCAAAGAGGCGGTGGAACTCCGGACCAAAACCGTCGGGCTCCAGTGAGGAGATGCGAACACGAAAATCCCCCGGCAGCTCCAAGATCTTCCCGATGATTTTTTCGATATTCACCTGCTCGAATCGGTACCGTCCAATGTTTACCCCGGTGATCACGATCTCCTTGAATCCATTGTCTATGACTCGCCTCACGTTATCCAGGATCTTTTCAGGTGGCCGGCTGACGGCCCTGCCCCGAACCGAAGGTACGATGCAATAGGTGCAAAAATTGTCGCATCCGTCCTGGACCTTGATGGAGGTCCGTGTATGCAGGCTTTGATCCACTGTCTCAAATCCGAAAACATCCCCCGTGAGGGATTGGGGATGGACCAGCTCTCCCTTGAAGTGGGAATCGACAAGGGATACGATCTGGCTTTTTCGCTCATTGTCCACCACGTAAGTGATTTTATCACTGGATTCAAGCTGTTCCCTGTGATGGTTTGCCATGCAACCTGTGACTACCACCATTCCCCCCGGGTTCTTCCTGGCTGCCTGGTTGATTGTATTTCTTGATTTCTGATCACTCTGATTGGTGACGGTACAGGTGTTGATTACTGTAATATCGGCTCCGCTGGCATAATCCACCACCTCGTAACCGGCCTGGTGAAACTGTGTGACCAGGGCGTCGGTTTCATACTGGTTCAGGCGGCAACCCAGTGTTTTAAATGATACCTTCTTCATGATACAAAGTTAGTCATTCCCCGGCCAGGGCAGCTATCCGGATGGGGGCCAGCGTTCCTTCCAGGGAGAGCCCGTTTGATCCGGTTACCAGAATATCAGTGAAGCTGCCCAACAGTTTCGCCTGGCCGGACGGAAAGCGCACGTTGATCTTTCCCTCGGTCAATCCTTTCAGGTGGCCTGGTTTTCTATCGGTACCTGTGACCAGGACCCGGATGTGTGTTCCGATCAACTTCTCATTGAACCGGGATGCGGTTTCCTGAAGGATTCCATTGAGCTGGTGCAACCGTGCTTTTTTCTCATCCGCTGGGACTGTATCCTCCCAACGGTAACTTGCGGCACCGGGCCGGGGAGAGTACTGAGCCACGTATGCCATATTAAATTCAAATTCTTTCATGGCTTCCAGTGTTCGCTGATGCTGCTCCGCCGTCTCACCGGTAAAACCCACGATCAGGTCCGTGAACAGCGTGGCCCCGGGCAATTTTTCCCTGATATTCCTGACGATGGAACGGTATTGATCCAGGGAGTGGTTGCGGTTCATCCTGACCAGGATCTTATCATCCCCCGATTGCAGTGGCAGGTGCACCTGTTTGGCCAGGTGGGGATAGGTGGCCATTACTTCAATTACCTCCTTCGACATGTCCCGGGGATGGGGAGAGGTAAAGTAGATCCAGCACTCCCTGCCCGAATGGAGGACGATTTCCCCTATTTCCCTGAGCAGCCGGGCAAAGGTGATTTCAGATCCCTTTTTATCCAACCCGTAGGAATTGACGTTCTGCCCCAGCAGGGTAATGGATTTGTAATTGTTATGAATCAGGTGGTGAACCTGTTCGATGATTTCTCCGGAGGGTCTGGAGACTTCACGACCCCTGGTATAAGGTACCGCACAGAAGGTACAGAATTTATCACACCCGTTCTGGATGGGTACAAAAGCTTCGAAGGGAGATTGATAATCGGGCTGAATGTTCCAGAGCGAGAAAATATTATTATTCATGGGAATCCCCGGCGGTTCTGGCTTATGCTCAAGGCTTGCCGGACTGACGATCCCGCAGGAACGGATCATCCCCGGCAGGGAGTTCACTTCGCTCATGGGAAAGACAATATCGAACAGCTTCAGGAACCTTTCCCGGTCGTCGGGCAGAATACAGCCGGAGATGAAGGTGATCAGGTTTCGCCTGTTTTTACTCCGGTTCCAGCGGGCCACCTGGTTATAGACCTTGTCTATGGCCTTCTGCCTCACCGAACATGCAATGACGCCAACCAACTGTGCCTCCTCATCGGATTCGGTCCTGATGAAACCCATCTCTTGCAGGACGGTATGAATGCGTTCTCCATCCGACAGGTTCATCTGGCAGCCCAGCGTCATCAAGTAGTAACGCATCATTATTACTAGAAATAGACTTCGGTATATATTTGATTCTGGGAGATGCCCCGGGCCCGGAGGATGTCCATGGCATCGAAGATCATATTGCTGTTGCCGCAAAGGTATACATCCCGGTGGGGTTCAATTTCCGCCTCCAGCAGGTAATCGGTCAGCCTTCCTTCAAAATTCCCAGTGTTGTCCCTTGAGGTGCACACATGCAGGCGTTCCCTCTGGTAATCGCCCGAATCATAGGCCTCATTGATGGATCTGACACCGTGGATCAACCTGTAATCCGCCTGGGGATATGAATTCACATAACTGTGGAAAGGAGCGATCCCCGTTCCGCTTGAAATAAACAGGATTCCACCCGGGGGGGGATTGGAAGCCCTGGTTAAAAAAAAGCCGTAGGGCCCCCTCACCTCCAGTGATTCCTCTGGCCCGATGTATTTCAACTGCCGGCTCACCAGCCCTTCATCCACCTCCTTGATCAGTACTTCCAGGAAAGCATCGTGGATACCGCTGTATATTGAGTATTCCCTCAATTCAGTGGATCCGGGCAGCCCGAGTACCAGGTGCTGGCCGGGTGTAAACTCCATCCCGTTCCTGGAAAATCTGAGTACATAAGTGGACTCGGTCAGGTGTCTGACCGAATCAATCTGAAATAGAGCTTCGTCAATGTGTGATTTGTTCTTTTGTCCTATCATTGCCTATCCTCGCGTAAAACCTGTGCAAAAGTAATTTATAATGATTAAAAATAAACAAATAATGAAAGGTTTTGTGCTATGGGCCTGTGCGAATGATCGATTTTATTTTCCCGAGGTCCACCCCGAGATCTGCCGGATATTCAAAATCATACAGGTACCAGTGCTCTGTAAATGAGGAAGATTCACCTGGTTCCAGGACCTCCAGGGGGCCCAGTGGTTCGATCTCACACATGGTATCTTTATGGTACCAGACCGAAGCGGTTGGAGCGGCCATATCCCCGTATGGCCGGTCAGGATAGATCTGAAATTTCTTGATAAAAAGCTGGTGATCGGTGGTAATGTAAGCCAGCCATCCCTCAGCACAATCCATCACGAACTTTGGATTGACTGGCTCTCCGACGATCTCCAGGACCCCGTTCCTGGTTCTTAGATTGGGCTCCTCCGGGGGGTCGAAATCCATCGAATGGTCAGGGCCGTATACAAGGTAACCTTTTGGGTACCGGCTGTGTGGATTCAGTGGGGTAAGGGAAATGCCCCCTCCTTTTACAAGTGTCCGGCTCCAGTGGTATTGCCTCACCGTTGACCGGCCCTGGTTGAGGATTTCCTGGGTGCAGGAGAGGTGTGTACCAGTCTCCTCCAACCTGAACAACCGCCGAAGCCGGATCCCGGTTATCGCATCCACTGGGCTGAGAAGTTCCGCCTCCCTGGCCCCTGTAATTTGTCCTTCCCATTTTCCCATAAACAGGGACTGGTGGTTGTGCCCGGTTTTTTCCGGACCGATATCAAACCGGCCGGCACTTGGATGTCCGTAGGGCCGTCCGGGCAGATAGGGAGTCCCTTCATCCTCCTGATTGATCCATAAGACATTGTTACCGTTGAGGGCATAGACCAGAATCCTGCCACCCAGGTTGGGTTCAAGCACAACCCGGGTGGTCATGTTGAACAATTCTATGCAATTCTCATTGCCGAGTTCCTGGACGATGCATGTGCCTGGCTTCTCCTGCATATTTTTATACATGGCGGTTCTCAGGGTCAAGTTAAGAAAACCAATTCTATATTTTATTTACCTTGTCAGGTGAATAAAAAGAACAGGAACCGGAAATCCTTTGCCTGTAGTGAAATTCAATTCCAATATATTGTTATTGGCCGCCATTATTATTGGGGGGTGTGGTGTTAAAACAGAGAAAGACTCTCCTGAGGTTAAACGTCCCAATATCATCTATATCCTGGCCGATGATCTGGGATACGGTGACCTGGGTTGTTACGGACAGGTAAAATTCTCAACCCCGAACCTGGATCGGCTGGCAGGGGAGGGGATCAGGTTTACGCACCATTACTCGGGGAGCACAGTTTGTGCTCCTTCCCGGTCTGCCCTGATGACCGGGCTCCATACCGGACATACTCCCATCCGTGGCAATGAGGAGGTGATCCCGGAGGGCCAGCTGCCCCTCCCGGACTCTTCGGTTACCATTGCAGAGATGCTTCAGGGGGCCGGTTATGTGACGGGGGCATTTGGCAAGTGGGGACTGGGTTTTCCAGGTTCTGTCGGCGATCCTTTGAACCAGGGATTCGATCACTTTTTCGGGTACAACTGTCAGCGATATGCGCACCGTTACTACCCGGCATACCTGTGGCAGGATCAGGAAAAATACCTGTTGTATGGCAACGGATGGAACTCTGCGAACACCTATGCACCTGATGTGATCCAGCAGAAAACCCTTGAATTCATAAGGGAAAACAGTGATACCACATTTTTTGCCTTTGTACCCTGTGTGATCCCACACGCTGAGCTTCTTGTCCCTGGGGATGAAATTCTCCGCCAGCATCTCGGGAAATTTCCTGAAGTTCCCTATGTGGGAGGGCCCGGGGCCGATTATGGTAACGGTATGGTGATCGCCATGTATTGCAGCCAGGAAAATCCACATGCCACCTTTGCCGCCATGGTGCAGCGGTTGGATCTGTATGTGGGAGAGATCGTTGCCACCCTGGAGGAGGAGGGGATTACCGAGAGGACCATCATCATGTTTTCCAGTGACAATGGTCCCCACAGTGAGGGAGGTGCCGATCCCGGATTTTTCATGAGCAGTGGAGGCTTGAGGGGCACAAAGCGGGATCTTTACGAAGGGGGCGTAAGGGTCCCCATGATCGTCTCATGGCCGGGTACCATTGAAAAAGGATTGGTCTCCGATCACATTTCTGCTTTCTGGGATGTGCTGCCAACCTTGGCCGACCTGGCAGGAATAGGGGTGCCGGAGACCGATGGGATCTCATTCCTGCCATCCCTGCTACAGACAGCACAACCGGAACACGATTTTCTCTACTGGGAGTTCCATGAACAGGGGGGGAAACAGGCCATGTTGAAAAACGGATGGAAAGCAGTGAAACTGGGCGTGGGAGAAAATCCACGGGCTCCACTGGAGCTATACAACCTGGCTTCGGATCCCACGGAGGCAGAAAATTTGGCCGCTGCCAACCCAGGGAAGGTGGAGGAGTTCAGCCGCCTGATGAATGAAGCAAGGGTGCCCTCGGAAAAGTTTAATTTTGGAAATGGGCCGTAAGCGCCCTACTTCCTGGTTTTTCGGAAAATGCATTGTTTCATTGCACAGGCTTCACATGGGTAATCCTGGTATGTGACCCGCGATCCGATGCCAATGATACCGCTCACCGATTTGATGGGAAACATGAGGGATGATTCGGTGAGCGTGATTTCACAAAACCCCGGTGGAAACATACCGAACAATTGCTGCTGTTCTGCCACATCCCAGGAGCAGTAGCCCGGACTATAGCGGTTGGTCACCTTCATGCCCTCGGCTTCCATCCGGGTGCGGATGAGCTGGTGAATCTGAGCTGCCACCGATTCAACGATCCCGGTCCCGATCAGGTCCACGATGTAACCCTCCAGGAACTGGCCTTGTTTCATCAGGGACCTGGCCAGGTTTTCAGGTCCGGCTCCTGCTGTGGCAGCAAAAAATGCATATTGTTCGGCTTTCCGCAGCATCTTCCTGACGATTTTGCCGGTTTTAAAATGCATCCCGTTGACTGCCACTTCATCCGGTGACCCCTGGTCAACTGCACCGAACAAACCGTACCCACCTCTGGGTGACATGATCTCGGTGCATGAAACCTCATATTTTTCAATGAGTTCCAATGTGTGTTGATCCAGTGTGCCCCCTGATCTTCCGAGCAGGGATAAGATCTCGTTCTTATCTATGGCAACCTGGCGGTTATCGATGTCCAGATACTCCACTTCCATCCACGCAAGATAGCTCACATTGTTAAAAAAGTTGTTAACTGGCTCCCTGGAAAAGAGGAAAAACCCAGCTTGACTAATTTTGCCTTTGCATTGTTCATGTAAGGACGGTGGTT
>JAHEEC010000146.1 GCA_024640885.1 Bacteroidota bacterium
TGTCGCGGACCCTCAGATACCGCGATCCGGAGGTGTTAGGCTTCAATATATTTCAGCGGAGCCATAACAAAGTGCATTATAACCTCGGATCCATCCCCTTGTAATTCATTTGCGAGCAATCCGGTTATTTTCTCACATCATTAAAATTTCGAGTCATGCTACAGCTTAGATTCATGAAATTGGTATGGATACTGGTCATGGCGGGCCAGGTGTCCGTGAAAGCCCAGGAAATCACTCAAACCCTCAGGGGGACTGTTGTGGACCTGGAGACCCATGTACCCCTGTATGCAGCCACTGCGGCTGTGTATGCGGATTCGCTTCTTTTTGCCGCCACCATTACCGATAGCACGGGAATGTTCCGGATGGGGCACGTTCCTGTGGGCAGGTATACTGTGGTGGTATCCTATATGGGTTACAGGCAGGTGGTAATCCCCGATGTCATTTTGAATTCCACCCGGGAGATCGTGCTCCCGGTCGAAATGGAGGAGTCCCCTGTAGAGATTGAGGAGATCAGCGTAAGCGCCAGCGGGGGTAAGGGGACGGCAATGAATAAGCTGGCCTATGTGAGCGCCAGGCCCTTCTCTGCGGAGGAGTCGGAACGATATGCGGGCAGCCGGGGAGACCCGGCCCGGATGGCCTCGAATTTTGCCGGGGTCCAGGGGAACGATGATTCAAACAATGACATTGTGATCAGGGGAAACTCCCCGCTGGGCGTGCTCTGGCGCGTGGAGGGGGTGAATATACCCAATCCCAATCATTTCGGGGTGTCGGGCACCACCGGCGGACCCGTGACCATCCTCAATAATAAGGTATTGTCCCTGTCCGACTTCATGACAGGAGCTTTCCCTGCAGAGTATGGAAACAGCATTGCCGGGGTTTTTGACCTGCGCATGCGCAACGGCAATAACGAGACCCACGAGTTTTCAGGGCAGCTTGGGTTCCTGGGGACGGAGCTCATGGCCGAAGGGCCCATCTCTCGCAGCATAGGATCCTCATACCTTGTTGCATACCGGTATTCCAGCATGGCAATTTTTCAGGCACTGGGAATCCCCATCGGTACGGATGCCATCCCAAAATACCAGGATCTTTCCTTCAAGCTCAATTTTCCCACCCGCAACAGGGGCCACATTTCCCTGTTCGGAATCGGTGGGAAAAGTGCCATTGATATCCTTGCCAGCGAGCAGCTGGTTCCGGATAAGAAAACCATTTACGGAGATGCAATGGATGAACACTTCAGGACGGGAATGGGGGTTTTGGGGCTGAATTATACCACCCCCACCGGTTCAAATTCATTGCTTAGGGTAACCCTTTCCAGCTCACTGGAGCACCAGTCCAACCATCTCGATAAAGTATATCGCCACATTGAAAACGACTCATTCAAGGTCGACTCCATCAAATATACTTTTAACGGCTATCACAACAACCAGCGAAAGCACTCCCTTTCGGTGAAATGGAATAGCAAGATCAATAAAAGAAATTCAATAAGAACAGGGATCATCACGGATCTGTATCTCTTCGATATGGTGGATTCCATTTTCAATGAACCGATGGCCCGGTATGTTCCCAGGTTGGATCATCAGGGACCGGCTCTATTAATTCAGCCCTATCTGCAATGGAAGCTGCAACCATCTGATAAAATTGCCATCACTGCAGGTTTACACGGGCAGTTTCTGCACCTGGAACAACACCTGAGCCACTCTGTGGAACCCAGGGTTGGGCTCAGGTTCCAGGTCAATAGAAAGAATACCATTGGTTTTGGATCGGGTCTTCACAGCCAGATGGTACCTACCTACATCTATTTTTCCATGCTTCCGGATGGCGAGGGGGATTTTATCAAATCAAATGCCACCCTTGACTTTATCAAAAGTTACCACAATGTAATCTCCTGGGATTACAGCCTGAGCCGGCAAATGAGGATCAGGTGGGAAGCCTATTATCAGCACCTCTTTCAGGTGCCGGTTGAATATCATCCCTCCTCTTACTCGGTGCTGGATGAGGGACATGACCTGAACAGGTTCTTCCCCGACACCCTGGTAAACCTGGGTACGGGGAATAATTTGGGAATGGAATTCACCCTTGAAAGATATTTCAGCAACTCCTACTTTCTGATGTGCACCGCATCGGTTTACGATGCCCGCAGGACCGGAAGCGACGGGAAAAATTATGATGCCATATTCAACGGAAGGTACATCCTGAATACCCTCGCCTCGAAGGAGTTCTCCTGGGGATCAAAACAAAGATCCACTTTTACCGTGGGTGGAAAGCTTACCATGGCCGGCGGAAAACGGTATACCCCCATCAATGTGGCCGCTTCAGATATAGCGGGGGAAGCGGTGTACGAGGATGCCCAGAGAAATACCATGCAGTTCAGCCCCTATTTCCGGGCTGATATCAAGCTGGCCTACAGGGTGAATGCACTCAAGGCATCCCATGAAATAGGCCTTGATATCATCAACCTCACAAACAGGCCGAATATCCTCAAACAGACTTATATACCAGGAGGTGAACCACCTGTAAGTGATGTCTACCAGATGGGGATATTGCCCATATTTTATTACAGAATTGAAATTTAGGGGCCGGGGCCGGAGGATGAAGCGTCTCATGACGCTTCATCCTTAAGATCCGGCAAAGGTTCCGCCGGTAATCCACTGAAAAAAATTAAATTTATAGGACTTAACCAATCCTATAATCTCCAAGATGGTCCCAAAAGAGAAATTTACCGGTGCACTTCCACAGGAGTGGCCGGGTGCCCATTATTATGATCACCAGGAGGAAGAAGCTGTTTCAAGGGTAGCCAGATCCCATTCCCCCTTCAGGTTTTACGGCCCGGATCTGCAGGAGGAGGTAGATCAGTTCGAGCAGGAGTTTGCGAGCTACATCGGTGTGAAGCACTGCCTGGGGGTTTCATCGGGAACTGCAGCGCTTCAGGTGGCCCTGGCTTCCATGGGCGTGGGCCCTGGTGATGAGGTCCTCCTTCCCGGGTACTTCTGGGTGTCCACCGCTTCGGCAGTGGTCCGCAGCGGGGCCATCCCCAGGCTGGTGGATGTGGATGACAGTTTCAGCATGGACCCCGATGACCTGGAGAGAAAGATCACCGGAAGATCCAGGGCTGTGATAATGGTCCACATGGGCGGTGTCATCGGCCAGGTTTCCAGGGTGGAGGAGATCTGCCGGAATCACGGGTTGCTGCTGCTTGAGGATTGTGCCCAGGCTGCAGGAGCCAGCCAGCATGGAAAGAGGGCTGGATCCTTTGGTCATATGGCCATTTTTTCCTTTCAGCTGAATAAGAATTTTACATCCGGCGAAGGCGGGGCAGTGGTAACGGACTCGGAAGAGATGTACCGGAAGGCCTTTGCCATCCACGACCTGGGGTATGCAAGGAAAGAGGATGGACGGCTGGAGTTTGAGGACCCTGAATTCCAGCGGTGGGGAATTGGCTGCAGGATGAACGAATTCATAGCCGCCGTTTTGAGGGTTCAACTCAGAAAACTGGATATGATCCTTCAATCCATGCGAAGCACCAAGCACGAGCTGGTCGACCTGCTTTCAGCCTGCAAAGGGACCAGCACCCGGAGGGTCATTGACCCGGAAGGGGATGGTGGGGCATTCCTGATGATCACTTTCGAGGATCCTGCTATGTCGCACAGGTTCCTGGAAGGTTTACTCGGGCAGGGCCTCAGGGCAAAGGAGGGTGGATTGAATCCCGTTCATATGACAGGGTGGGGGCTCCACATCTATTTCAACGTGGCCAGCCTGGTCCATAAAACTTCCATTTGCGGCCACCATTCGGTATGGGAACTGGATGAGAACCGCTGGGCTGCGGAGTACCAGTATGGGAAGGGATTGCTGCCGGTCCTTGATTCCTACGTGGATCGGACTGTCCTATTCTGCGTGCCTTCAAAACTGACCGGTGATGAGAAGGCATTTATCCTGGAGGCATTTAAGAATTGTTGCGAGGATCTGAAACTTAAGTAAGGGTCCTGAAAAATATCCGATTATGTCCACACTTAAGAAATTTTCCGCGGCTCTGATTGCCCACATTATCATTGGATTGCCCCTCCTTGCCCAGGGCTATGAGCAGGCTTCATCCCGGGGCCCCCGGCCTGATTTCCACTGGCCGGAGGGAAAGAAAATGGCACTCAGCCTCACTTTTGATGATGCCAGGCTCAGCCAGATTGACAAAGGCATTCCCATCCTGGACAGCTACGGGGTGAAGGCCACCTTCTATCTTTCGCCCGACAGGATGGTCCAACGGCTGGAGGGCTGGAGGGATGCGGTTTCCAGCGGGCACGACATGGGAAACCATTCCCTGGTCCACCCCTGTACAGGCAATTTCTCATGGTCTCAGGCGAGGGCGCTGGAGGATTATAACCTGGAAAAAATGAGTGCCGAACTCGATTCTGCCTCCAGCTTCATAAAGGAGTTGCTCGGGGTGGATCCCACCTCTTTCGGTTATCCATGCGGTCAGACCTATGTGGGGAGGGGCACCTTGACCAGAAGTTATGTTCCCCTGGTTTCGGCCATGTTCGAAACCGGCAGGACCTGGATGAATGAGGGGCCCAACGATCCCTGGTACTGCGACCCGGCCCAACTGACAGGCATGGAATTGGATGGAAAGAGTTTTGAAAGCATCCTGAAGCTCATTGAGGAGGCCAGGGTAAAGGGGAGCTGGCTCATCCTGGCGGGTCACGAGATGGACACGGGTGGTGCCCAGACCTCGTTGCTTTCGGTCATCGACTCCATCTGCCGGTATGCTTCCGATCCTGCGAATGGCATCTGGATGGATCATGTGGCCCATGTGGGAAGCTATGTGAGGGAACAGCGTGAAATGCCGCCTCATGTGGCCATGCTCCCCTACATGAACCCTGTGCTCCCGGTGGCGGAAAGGGTGGAAGACCTCATTTCGCGCATGACCCTGGAGGAGAAGGTGGGGCAACTCAACATGCCGTGTGTCTATTTCTCCGAGCTGGGAAGCTCCATGGAAGAGAAGATGGAGGGATGCCGCAAATTTGCCGCGGGAACCTTCATGGAAGGCATCGGCCCGGGAGGAGGATTCTTTACCCTGGCCAACCAGATCCTGCATAAGGGACCTGCACAGCAGGCAGTATATTTCAACGAATTGCAGAAGATCGCCCTGGAACAGACCAGGCTTGGGATCCCGCTGCTGCAAACTGAGGAGGGTACCCACGGGCTCATGTGTTCCGGGGGTACCATTTTTCCTGAGGGCCCAGCGCTGGGTAGCACCTGGGACCTGGATCTGATTGAAAGGATTTATGAAACGGCAGCCATGGAGGCACGGGCGGTGGGCATTCACCAGCTCTTTACCCTGGTGGTAGAACCAAATCGTGACCCGAGGCTGGGAAGGAACCAGGAGGGGTATGGTGAGGACCCTTACCTCTGCGCCCGCATTGCAGAGACCATCGTAAAGGCGGTACAGGGTGAGGAGCTTTCTGCGATGGACAAAGTGGTGGCCGGATTGTGCCACTATCCCGGACAGAGTCAGCCCGTGAGCGGACTTGAAAGGGGTGCCATGGAGATCTCGGAACGGACCCTCAGGGAGGTTTTTCTTCCACCCTGGCAGGCCGGTATAAGTGGGGCCGGAGCCATGGGAGTGATGGCCACCTATCCCACCATTGACGGTGTCCCCGCCCATGCATCAGAAGAGATCCTGACGGATATTCTGCGGGGTGAACTCGGCTTTAAAGGGCTGGTGCTGAGTGAAGGGGGAGGTGTGAATACACTGGTCTACACCGGTGTGGCTCCCAACCTCAAAGAGGCTTCGGCCATGGTGGCCAATGCAGGAATGGACGTGAGCATCTCCTTCAGCCAGGGCTATTTTACCGAAATGGTCGAAAATGTGCAGGAGGGAAGGGTTTCCATGGAGACCATAGACAGGTCGGTCCGAAGGATCCTGGAGCTGAAGTACAGGCTGGGATTGTTTGACCGGCCCATGGTGGACCCTGTGCGTGCCGAAGAGGTATCCCATACACAGGAGAGCCGGCAACTTGCCCTGGAAGCAGCCAGGGAGGGCATTGTGCTGTTAAAGAACGAGGGAGGTCTGCTTCCCCTGGCTAAAAAGGGGATCACCTCCATTGCAGTCATCGGTCCCAATGCCCATGATGAGAGGAACCAGCTGGGAGACTACACATCTGATGTGGTGTTGCAGGAGATCGTGACCCCGCTGGAGGGGATCCGGGGTCAGGCAGGACAGGACATCCGGGTCCGGTATGTGAAAGGATGCAACGTCATCGGCAATGAATTGGATGAGATCGATCAGGCTGTGAAGGTGGCCAGGTCCTCCGATGTGGCTGTCGTTGTCCTTGGAGAGAATGAATGGCAGAAGGAGCGCAAATCGGGAACCTCGGGGGAGGGATATGATGTGGCTACCCTGGAGCTTACGGGAATGCAGGAGAAGCTGGTGCGGAAGGTCTGGGAGACCGGGACGCCCACCGTGGTGGTCCTGATCAATGGAAGGCCGCTGGCCATCCCCTGGATCGATTCAAATATCCCGGCCATTGTAGAAGCGTGGATCCCCGGAGAGATGGGGGGAGAGGCCATTGCCGAGATTTTGTTCGGAGCATGCAACCCTTCCGGCAAGCTGACGGTGACCATCCCGCGCCATGCGGGCCAGCTGCCTGTCTACTACAACCAAAAACCTTC
>JAHEEC010000147.1 GCA_024640885.1 Bacteroidota bacterium
ATCATTTTGCGGATTGGGTTTTTATTTTCACCAGGGCGGGGATCAGCCTGATCTCCTTCCTCTCCTCCGCCGGCCGGGGCTTCATGCCAAAAGCGATCCGCATGACATTGTAGGGGTAGATCAGCAAGCGGTACAGGATCACTGCAATTGCAAAGCTGATCATTGTAATCAGGAGAAACTTCCAACCGGCACTCATGTCCCATTTTGTGATCATAAAGGCCACCACCACGATCACAGGCTGATGCAACAGATAGAAGGGATAGATGGCTTCGTTGAGCAATTTTCTCAGTGGATGGTCCCTGTTCAGGAATTGCCGGGCATAGCCAATGGCGGCAAGTCCGCAGGACCATGCCACAAAGATCGATAACAGGTCCCAGAGGTTATTGGCCAGCGCTTCCGATTCAACCTGGTAAGGAAGTGTAAATAAAAGGGCCGTGAACACAGCTGATTCAATGAGAAACCACCTTCGCTGTTTACGGATCGATTCGGTGATGCTCCTGCTGGAAAGCATCATATATCCCGCAAGAAAGAAGATCACGGAAAAGGCAACATAGGCCCAGTCATCCACCAGTCCATGGGTCTCCTGTGGAAAGTAGGGCCTTAGCAATGCCTGGGAAAGGACAAGTGGAATGATAAAAATATTCAGTGCCAGCGGCTTTGAAGCCCATTTCTCCAACAGACCGATGAATGACCGGTACGCCCTGCTTTTAAAAAAGACCAGCAACGGAGAGATGATCAATGCAATCACGAAGAGGTAGGCAATGAACCAGAGGTGGTGCCAGCTGAAATTTCCCGAAGGATAGATTCCCTCGAACATGTGCGGATAGAAGTCCATCAGGGAATTGAACTGGGAAGATTTTTCGATATATACCTGTACGGGGACCAGGGTGAATACTCCGATCAGCAGGGGAATAAAAAGCCTTTTGAACCTTTCCCCCAGGTACTGGCCCACGGACCTTTTACCCATGGCATAGAATGTCCCGGCTCCGGAGATCAGGAACAGAAGGGGCATTCGCCAGGTATGGAGGAACGACATGAAGTATTTTAAGGCCCCTCCGTAAGTCACATCATTTTTTACGTGCCAGTCCCAGGTGTTAAAAACCATCCCCACATGAAAGAGGAATACACTTAAAATGAGAAGGATCCTTAACCAGTCAATGTAATATTGCCGCTCTTTATGGTTTGCTGCAGTTGTTTCCATCATAATTTGTTTTTGCAGTTTCAAACAAATCTATGGCACAGCGAGGCATTGCAACGACTTTCCCGATAAGCCCGGCGTGCGTGCCTATCGGCGCACACTGTTTTTTCAATGCAATAAATAGATAATCAGGAAATTACAGGATTTATACATCTTCCCGGAATTCGGAAGGGGTCCGGGCAGTAAGTTTCTTAAAAGCGTTGTTGAAGGCCGATTTTGAGTTGTATCCTACCTGGTCGGCCAGGTCCTCGATGGTGATTTTTTTCTCTTTATCCCCGTACAGGATCTTCTTTGCCTCCTCAATCCGGTAGGAGGCCAGCAGTTCAAAAAAATTCATCTGAAGCTTCTCATTGATCACCTGCGAGACATGGTGCGTGCTTTCCCTGAGGGTTCTGGAAAGTTCTCCCAGGGAGGCCATGTGGTTCATAAAATATTTGTTGCCGGCCATCTCGTGCTCGATCTTTTTCAGAAGGGCCAGTTTTGCTTCATCTGTCAGGGTCGATTTTTTATACTTCATTAAAGGGAAGTCCATAAAGGTGGTGGTCTCTTCATGAAAGGTTGACCTGTTCAGGATCCTCAGCGTGGTGGAAATGAACATGAAGGAGACATAGGATGAGATAAAGTAATCCCCGATATCCGATTGAAAGCTCAGTTTTACAACAATGAAAATGACGATGATGACGATAAAGTGGATGGTGATGTTCCTGAGGTTCTTGATTTTTGCATCTGTTGCCCGGAATAATGACAGGCCTGATTTTCTCACTTCAACCACCAGGAGCCTGATCGCCAGGAGCATATAGACTACAAAATAGACCGGGGTGATGTCGTTTGTGTACCGGCGTATGCCCAGCGGATCATCATCAAACCTCCGAATCACATCAAGATAGGGCCAATCGGGATGTTTGCTTCCCAGGTATGAATTGTATTTAAATTCATTGGACTGGGTGAAGTAGAAAATCATGTATCCGGCCCAGAAAAGGAATACCAGGAAATGAAGCAGATCTTTCTTACTGAATTCAGGTTTCAGGCTTCTTTTTATGAAGAGGTAAAAAAGGGGTGCAAACAGAAAATTGAACGGTTCTGCAAAATTTGAAATGGGAAGTACCTGGACGATGTAGCCTGTTTCGTTGAGAAACTCCTCAAAAATACTCAGGGAAAGTGTGAGCAACAGGAACCCCTGGTAGATATTGGCTATATTCTTTGCACTGCCTTTCTTAAAGAAATAATAGGATAGGATCAATCCCTGGAAAACACCCAGAAAAGTGAAAACTGAATAGAAGTTCAGGTGGGTATCGGTGATCATATTCTAATTAATTTTCACATTCATTTTTGCAGGGCAGGCTTCAGGGTCCAGAGTTGCAGCCTGGTCATTTCCACCAGGTGATCCATCTCCAGGTCCTCCCGGTGAACGGGCCAGCTTTTGCAGGAAGAAACTTCCCTGATGATCTGCTCTTCATTGACCGAGGGGCAGGGTTCCATAGGAATCACCTTATAGCTTGCGGGTGTTGAATCACCTCCCAGGCCCAGGTAGAGATCGCTGAAGAGGGCCAGAAGGGATCCCGTTCCGATGCTTCCGGATCCATATGGAAGGGATGCGGGCAGATGCCCTGTCTCCCCAATGGAGAGCTGTGCCTCTTTGGCCAGCTGAAGGATACCGGCCACGGGAATCCGGTCAGCCCCCGCCCCCTCCACGGGCATCTCCAGGGGGCCGAAGGGCCGGCGCACCATGACCCGTGCGGGAAGGTTGCCCTCCTGGTCAACCTGGCAAAGTGCATCTGTCAGGGCGGAAAAAATCTCTGCCGGGGAATAATGGTCATCGATGACCACCTTTTTTTCTTCAAGGACCCTCCCGGCGATCCCTGCCAGTTCCTCCCGGGTGATCGAATCCCGCTGGGTTGAGAACCTGCCGGCCAGTTCCCTGAAGGTGGTCAGTTCAATATCCTCACGGTCCCTGAGATAGCGGACCAGCCTTTGGAAGTTCTTTTTCGCCGTCTCCATGCTTTCCAGGGGTCGCAACTCAGGGGTTTGCCACTCGTCCGGCCCGGGATTGGCCCCCTTGTAGTAATTGAAATCCCAGAACTGCACACTTCGGACCTTGCTTGGGTGGCAGGCAAAAAAAGCCATCATATCAATATCCTTGATGGAGACCGGGATCAGCGAATCCAGCGCACCCAGCATGGGATCGAAGAGGTCATCCCGGTAATAGGCATCGTCAAAGAAACCATAATCCCCTTCCCCGTGGAAGTTCAGGGTGTTGCAGAACCATACCACGTTGTGCCCGGGCAGGCTGATGGGTGAATAGACATAACCGGCGCCCAGTTCCGACAGGGCCCCCACCAGCTGCGGTCCGTACGAACCACCGTGCCTGGCCAGGTTCACCGGGCGCTTCCCGAAGATGCGCTCCAGTTCATCGAATCCCGCCCTTTCGTTTTCCAGCATCTTTTGCCGCCCCTCGTCCCAACCGGCATTTTCCAGGATCTCCGTGACCGTGGGATGGATCGAACCGTAATTGGTATGGCTGCCGATATCGTGCGCTCCCATGGCAAGGATCGCATCGATCCTGCCTCTTTTTTCCATCATCCGGGCCTTCTCGCCGATCACGAAGAAGGTGCCCGTCACCCCCTCTGAGGTCATGATCTCAGCCAGCCATTTAGGAATATTGTCCATGCCCACGGAATCCGGAGAGGTATAATCCTCCACATCGAAGCAAATGACCAATGGGACCTTTTCAACGGGTTTGACCGACTCCTGCCTCGTCGTACATTGTGAAAACATGATTGCGGCAGCGCCGCACAAACAGAGCACACGCCTTTTCATCCTTTTTCTTCTAAAAATAGGGTAAAAAACCATTCGTTCCCCCGGGAGAGGCTACATCTGTTCCTCCCGGACAGGAAAACTGAAAATGATGGAACCTTCTGCACCCAACCTGTATGGCCCGTGACCACAGAATCAAAAGCTACCGTGCAACCAATCTAAAATACATTAGTTATTATTATGAAAAGAAAGTATCACAAGTGAACATTCCCTTCAAAATAGGAGGCTGGCGCAAAAAAATTATATTTGGACAATGAAACCATATGCATCCCAACAATTCCTAACCATACTGACCGGTATTCTCCTTCTATCTCTGTATTCACCATTGCATGCCCAGGATGCGGGATTCTTCCTGGACGGATGGCAGGAGAAAACAGCCGAAATACCTGAATATGAGATCGCTGCAAAACCTTCAGCAGCTCCATCGGTAACCGTCAGGATTGACATGGACCAGGTGGTCAACAAAGTACCCCAGTACATTTTCGGCAACAATGCGGTTACCTGGGACAACGGCTTGCCCTACAATGCAACAGCCATGACTGACCTGAAGAACCTCAATCCGCATATACTGCGCTGGCCCGGTGGCAGCCTTTCCGACCACTATTTCTGGAACCTACCAGTGGGACAGAGACCGGCTGACATCCCTGCGGATATCAGTCCCTGGTACGGGCAGGAGACGGAGAACTGGCAGATGTCCACCGATGAGTATTATACCCTGCTGGAACGCACAAACAGCACAGGGATCATCGTGGTAAACTATGGTTATGCGCGTTATGGAACCGGTCCCGACCCTGTTGCGGCGGCCGCCCACATGGCCGCAGAATGGGTCAGGTACGACAACGGCCGGTCCAGGTTCTGGGAGATCGGGAACGAGAATTTCGGAAACTGGGAGGGCGGGTACAAGATCGATCCGGCACTCAACCAGGACGGACAGCCCGAATTCATCTCGGGGAAGCTCTACGGGGAGCACTGCAGGGTTTTCATGGACTCCATGCGTGCTGCAGCGGTTGAAACAGGAGCGGAAATTAAGATCGGGGTGGTGACCTATGACGCTGAGACCTCCTGGGATCCCATCCAGACGGTCTGGAACGAACAGATGATGGCAGAGGTGGGGGATCTTGCGGATTTTCTCATCGTCCACTCCTATTTTACTCCCTATGATCAGGATTCGCCGGTGAGTACGATCCTGAATTCCCACGTGGTACCGGAAGAGATCATGTCGGTCCTGGTCAGTGACATGGCCGAAGCCGGGAAGCCGATGATCCCGGTGGCCATGACCGAATGGAACATTTTTGCACAGGGTTCCATGCAGATGGTCTCCTACATCAACGGGATGCTGGCTGCACTGGTACTGGGAGAATTTATCCGCAATGACTATGGACTCGGGACCCGTTGGGACCTGGTGAACGGATGGAGCAACGGAAATGACCACGCGATGTTCTCTACGGGCGGGGAGCCGGGAGTGGATCCTTATAATCCCAGGGCCGTATTTTTCTACATGTACTATTTCCAGAAATATTTCGGGGACCGGATGGTGGGTTCGGCAGTGACCGGGAACAGCCAGATAATTGCCCACGCATCCTCTTTTTCATCGGGGGAGAGCGGGATGGTGATCGTCAATAAAAGTACCTCCACTGAAACTGCAGAGGTAGAAATTGACAATTTTGATCCCGGTGCAAGGTATTATTACCACACCCTTACCGGGGGAAGCGATAACGGGGATTTCTCCAGGAAGGTGTACGTGAACGGGATCGGGACCGATGAAGAGGGAGGCGGGCCCGACGAGTATGAGAGTATCAGGGCCCACGCGGGAAAGGTGGAAGGAGGCATCCGGGTTTCGCTGCCGCCCCTTTCGGTGGTCTACCTGATGGTGGACAGGCATATCCTGTCATACCTCAGTTCGAAGGTGGATACCAGCGCAAGTGTGATCGATGTGGAGCTGTCCGGTCCGTTTACCATCACAGGTGATCCTCCTGGATTCGAGGTGACGGTCAACGGCACTACACCGGTTCCTGTGGCAGGGTTGGGATCAGATCCGGGGCATCCGCAGACGCTCCAGCTGCTCCTCGGCCAGGATTTGACACCCGGCGATTTGATCACCCTTGCCTATTCAGGAAACCAGATTACAACTGTGGATGGTGCACCACTGGTCCCTTTTTCGGAGGTAGTTGTGGAGAACCTCCTGCCGGGCGCACCACCTATTTTGAACGGGGCCCACACGGACAGCACGGGAAACGTGATCCGCCTTCTCTTTAATATGGAGATGCAGGCCCCGGGAACCGTGGCTGATTCATTCATGCTGCTGGATGACAGGGTACCCTTACAACACATTTCCATCTCCGGGGTTGAGGTGGACGGAGATGATCCCCACGTGCTCCTGCTCACCCCTTCGGAATCCCTTTTTGCCGAATTTGAACTTGTGCTCTCCTACCGGGGAACCGGAATTATGTCCCTAGACGGTGGAGTGTTGGAACCTTTCGATTCCATTCCTGTAATCAACAAGGCTCCCGGTCTTCCGCCGGGGCCACTGGGGGCCACTGTTGCGGATTTTGGCTTTGCCATCCAGGTTCACTTCAGCAAACCCATGAAAGACATGTCTCCCTATGACAC
>JAHEEC010000058.1 GCA_024640885.1 Bacteroidota bacterium
ACCCGGGGCAAGACCGAAAGCCTCACCAGGTAAGAAAACAGCCAGGATGAATATGGCCGCCAGGATTGCTCTATTGTTTGCTCCAAACATGATTTACAGTAAGTTAAAAAAAATTGGCTTCATATCTATAAATTTTGACTGCCGTCCGGTTTAGTTACAGCATTGAAGGTTGATTTTCTGCAAGGGTGGAGGTTGGGAAGGAATATATGTTAATTTTACCCAGGAATGTTAAACCACCTGATCATGAGACCTATATTCATAACTTTGTTTCTGTTTTTTGCAATTGCATCCTGTACCCAGAAAAAGGAATCACTGTTTAACGGGGAGACCCTCGATGGCTGGACCGTTTATGTGGAGGATCCTTCGGTAAACCCGGAAGAATTCTTTTATGTCAACGACGGGATGATTGAAACTGTCGGAGTCCCTGTGGGTTACCTGAGAACAGTAAAGGAATATTCGGATTACCACCTGCATTTAGAATGGCGCTATCCCGAGGATCCCACAAACAGCGGGGTTTTTCTCCACACAACCGGTCCGGATCTGATCTGGGTGGCCCATTACCAGGCCCAGTTAAAATTCCAGAATGCGGGTGACTTCATAGTTCACGGGGTAGGGGTAAGTGCCACACTGAATGATACGGTGTATGTCTCCACCGGGGAGGTGAAGCCGCTGATCCCTAAAATGAATTCCACCAATGAGAAACCGGCAGGTGAATGGAACAGCTATGATATTACCTGCATGGGGGAGACCATTGAAATAAAAGTAAATGGTCTATTGCAGAACAGAGCCTTCAATTGCTCGCTGACCAGCGGATCCATAGGATTGCAGGCGGAAGGATCGAAAATCCAATTCCGGAATTTGTGGATCGAGCCAATCAATTAGGGCAAGCATGCCGGTGAGCCCGGCCGATCCAGTCGTGGTTACACTAATATGCTGGTTGTAAGATTGCTGACGCTGGTTTCCAGCGCTTCAAACGGTTTGCCGTTGCCCTGGTTGTCATCCTCTACGAAGTGGTGCTTCATTCCTGACACTTCTTTGGCGGCCAGGATTCTTTTAAAATCTATGACACCGGCTCCAACCGGGGCAATATCGTCTTTAATGACATCGTAAAACGGGGCCTGCTCAGTGTACATGTCCTTCAGGTGGAGAAGCTGGAATCTCCCGGGGTATTTATTGAACAGCTCCACCGGGTCCTGTCCGGCCTTGGTGGCCCAGAACAGGTCGAGCTCCATGGTGATCAGGTCCGCATCCATCTCCGGCAGGAAGATATCGTAATAGGGGACCACCCCCTCGAGGCTGGCAAATTCAAAATTGTGGTTGTGGTATCCGAACTGAATGCCCACATTTTTCATGATCCGTCCCACTTCATTCCAGTCCCCGATCATCCTCTTGTAGGATTCGATGTGCCGGTCTGCCTCCTCGATCCATGGCTGCACACAATAGGAAACACCAAGTTCGGCATGGGCATCTGCCATGAACCCTGCATTATCCAGGGTGATCCCTGCCGCTTCCACATTTGTATGGCTGCTGAGTACTTCCATGCCCAGATCCTCTGCCATTTTCCTGAATTCGGAGGGGGAAAGGCCGTAGAACTTTCCATCTGAGTAACTTGCTAACTCCAGGTACTTATAACCCAGATCTGAAACTTTCTTTAGCGAGCCGGGCACATCTGCGTCCATGGCATCACGGATGGTATAGAGTTGCAGTCCGACCCCAAAACTCTTTCGATCCTTTGGGGAACAGGAGGAAAGTCCCAATGGACTCAGGACTGTTACACCGATTGCACCTGCAGCAGCTGTCTTCAGGAAATCTCTTCTTTGAAAGGAAGTTTTCATCATGTTTTTTTTTTGACCGCGCAATATAACAAATCTTGTCCAATCATTCAAAGTGAGTTTCCAGGAAACGGATAAAGTTCAGGTGCATGATATTGCGGATATCCTCTTCTGTATACCCCCTCATTTTAAGAAGGTCCGGTATCTTCTGCAGGTCCGCGATGGTCTCCAGGTCATGGGGACACTGTTCCCTGCCATAACCCCCGTCCAGGTCGCTGCCTATTCCTGCATGCAGGGAATTCCCCGCCAGCTGGCAGATGTGATCGATGTGATCCGCCATGACCCCGAGGGTTACTCCCATGGATTGGGGATCCGAAGTGCCACGAATCCAGCCGGGCACCATCATCCATGCATCCAGTGCAACCCCGATGACCGCCTTCCGGTTGATCAGTTCAAGGATCATCTCATCGCTGAACTGGCGGTTGTGGTCCACAAGGGCCCGGCAGTTGTTGTGGCTGGCCCAGAGAGAACCCCTGTAAATATCCAGGGCATGCCAGAATGCATCGTCGTTCAGATGGGTCATGTCAAGGATCATTCCCAGTTGTTCCATGGTCTTCAGCAGTTGGACGCCCCTTGAATTCAGCCGGCCTGTTGAGTTGGTGCCGTTGGCATGGATGCCCGGACCGTAGTGTGCGGGACCAACGGCCCGCAGCCCGTATTCATGGGCCATTTCCAGGTGCTTCATGGAGATAATTGAGTCGGCTCCTTCCAGGCTCAGCATGTAGCAGATGGGTGTCATCTCATTGGGTTTCTCCCAGAGGGAGATGCTCCTGGCAAGGCTATTCCTGTCAACGATTTGCATTAACTCTCCTGCCAATTCCATGGTCCGGTACCACTCCAGCTGTCCGCGGGTATGTGCCCATGCCTGTTCCTGTGAGTACCAGCCGGGGATGGAATCTCCGGGTTTTACTACCCTGGAGATCTGTGTGGCCACCACCAACCCGACCCTTCCTTCGCGGAGGGCGGGAAAGGAAACCGTATTGCGGCCCCTGTCAGGTTTATCGGTCATTCCCCTTTCGCTCTCACGGATCTGCTCCACGCTCCAACGTTGGTCGCGGTTCCACTCCATGGCGTTCATGGAGATATCCAGGTGGGCGTCAAAACAGAGGATCTTGCGGTAGGGCGGGTTGCTCATTTCCAGTAACTTTGGTTTCTGTTCCTATTAGTCATTCATGTGTATCCTCCGACGGGCAACCACCTTCCATGTACCTGTGATCTGCTGGTTCTCGACCACGTATACCTGGTCATGAAGGGCGATGGTCGGACACACATGGGTGGGAAGGGCATAGACCAGGTCACCCACGGTGAGTGCCCCTGATTTTTCGGAGGAGACCACCAGGTGCTCTTCGCTGTGGTTGAGCACATCCGCAATGTCCATCTCCATGAACTGCAACCGGGGGTGTGTCATTTCAGAGGCTACGGATTTGTGCCCCAGATCAATACACAGGTTGCCCCCGGGTTTGCTGATCACCCGCCCTGCCACCACGGCGGCATTTAAAAATTGAAGATCGGGGAACTCCACTGCGTAACCCGCATCCCAGAAAACGGGGGTTCCGGGGCAAAGGGTCCGGGCCCCGTATTCGGCATGGATGGGGAAAGTGGGTGTTCCGCCACATGCCATTTCTCCAACCTGCACCCCTTTTTGTTCCAGCACGTTGACCAGCCGGTTAACCCTTTCAAAATCCCTGTCGCACCGGGCTCTCCTCTTTTTGAGATCCTGGTCGTGAATATGTCCGTCATAGACGTGCAATCCCCGGAAGCCGAGCCCCGGGGTGTCCAGGATAAATTCGATCAGTAATCCCGCATCTTCGGGTTCGATCCCTGTCCTTCGCATCCCGTTGTCAATGTCCACGAAGAGATCTACTTTTTTACCCGCAAGGGAGGCTTTTTCAGCCAGTATCTCACAGGCGGTAAAAGAATCCGTGTTCACTGCCATCTTCACCCCGGGGAACTGTTCCATTATCCTGAAGTAATGATCGATCCCTGGACCAAGCAAGGGGTATGCAAGCAAAATATCTTTGCCCCCGGCTCCGGCCACCATCTCCACCTCGCTCAGGGTGGCACATTTGAACCTCTCTATGCCATGTTTCAGATGCAGGGTGATGACCTCGGAGATCTTATGGGTCTTTACATGGGGACGGAGTCTCCCGGCATCTCCTGCAATGGCGATCATCCGGAGAATATTCTCTTCGATCCGGTCGGGGTACACCAGGACAGCCGGGGTGGCAATGGAGGATTCGTTATTTGGTTTGTACCACATGTTCATCCCTGCTTTAATCCTGTGGATGCAATTCGAAGATGCACTCCACCTCCACCGCAATATTCCTGGGGAGGGACATGCCCACGGCGCTGCGCGCACCCCTGCCATCCACTTCACCGAAAAGATCCACCATCAGCTGGCTGAATCCGTTGATCACCTGGGGGTGCTCCTCGAAGCCGGGATGACAGTTCACCATGCCCAGGGTCTTAATGAGCCGTTTAATCTTTCCCAGATTACCGATCTGTGCCTTTATGGTAGAGAGCATGGTCAGTCCCACCTGCCGGGCGGCCACCTGTCCCTCCTCCATGGTCAGGTCCGTTCCCACCTTTCCCTGGATCAGCTGGCCGTCACTTTTGACGGGCCCCTGTCCGGAAACATAGAGGTGGTTCCCGGTGATAAGCACAGGATGATAGATTCCTCCCGAAGGAGGCGCTGGGGGGAGTTCCAGCCCCAGTGCTTTTATTTTTTCTTCGATATGGTCCATTGTATGGTTTTAATTTCTAGATAAATATATCCAATATAAAGACCCCGGCCAATCCGACCACGGCTATAATGGTCTCCATCAACGTCCATGTGGCCAGTGTCTCTTTCAGCGACAGGTTGAAGTACTCCTTAAACATCCAGAACCCGCTGTCATTCACGTGGGATGCGATCAGGCTTCCCGATCCTATGGCCAGTACCATCAACTCGGGGGAGACCGAGGGATCCGACACGAGGGGCAGTACGATCCCTGCCGCGGTCATGGCTGCCACGGTGGCCGATCCGATAGCGATCCGGATGACTGCTGCAATGAGCCAGGCAAGGAAAAGAGGTGATCCTCCCGATTCACGGAGCAGTTCGCCCAGGTAGTCACTGATTCCACTGGCTACCAGGATCTCCTTCAGGCTTCCTGCACCTGCCACGATCAGGAGGATCATGGCAATGCTGGAAACCGAATGTGCCAGGTTGTTCATGACCTCCGGAATTTTCTTTCCATTTCGAAGAGAGAGGGTAAACAGGGCGAAAAGCACCGAGATGAGCATGGCCAGCACGGGATCCCCGATCCCTTTGATCACCGCATAGAGGGAAGAGTTCATATCCACAAATTGGATGGCGATTCCCGAAACTCCCATCAGAAGCACAGGCATCAATGCCGCCAGCATGCTGATGAAGGTGGAAGGGAGTTCACTGTCACTTAACGGGGCCTTGCCCGTAAAATCTTCCATGGGGGTGGCCCTGATCTTTTTAAACCGGGGAGAGAGCACGGGTCCGGCCAGGATGATGGCTGGAACGGAGAGCAGGATCCCCAGCAACATAGTCTTTCCCATATCCGCGCCGAACATGTCGGCGATGGCAGTGGGGGCGGGGTGAGGAGGCAGAAAGCCGTGGGTCACCGAAAGAGAAGCCACCATGGGCAATGCCACGAATAAAAGGGGCATGCCGGTGGATGCTGCCAGGGTGAACACGATGGGGATCAGGATCACGAAGCCCACCGAGTAGAACATGGGGATACCCACGATAAAACCAGTCAGCATCAGGGCCCAGTGCACCCTTTTCTGTCCAAATCCCGCAACCATGGTTTGGGTAATTCGCTGGGCGGCGCCGCTGTCGGCAACGATTCGCCCGAGCATGGCACCGAAACCCAGGATCAGCACCAGGAATCCCAGGGTATCCCCCAGCCCTTTCTGCAATGCCTGGAGGGTCTCCTCGATGGATAATCCCATGGCCAGGCCCACAAAGAGGCACACGATGACAAAGGAAAGGAACGCATCAAATTTTACCACGGTGATCAGCAACAGCAGCATGATCACCCCGGCAAGTACAATCAGTAGAGGCATTGTTCTTCAATAATAAAGTTCAAGTAAGGACAAAATAGAGAAAAGATTCCATTATACAGATTACAGAAGTAAATTTGGTTTAATTATCTTCAGAAGTTTTAAAAAACTCCAGCTATGAATCTGAAATTCCGCGCAATCCTTCTTTTTCCAGTTCTGATA
The DNA here is from genome assembly GCA_024640885.1 of Bacteroidota bacterium. Taxonomy (GTDB): domain Bacteria; phylum Bacteroidota; class Bacteroidia; order Bacteroidales. Next base: position 6,069 of record JAHEEC010000058.1, read on the forward strand.
ATACTTGGTGTCAACACTTTTGCACAGGATATGCCCCTGCCCGAATACCCCCGCCCGGATTTCCGTCGCGAAATGTGGCAAAATCTGAACGGTATGTGGGCCTTCTCATTTGATCCTGCAGAACGGGGTATGACCGAAGGATGGAACCTGGGGGATCATGAGTTCGATCAGACCATTATGGTCCCATTCCCGTGGGGCTCAAACCTCTCAGGAGTCGAGGATGGCGCAGATATAGGCTGGTATCAGCGTGAGCTCACCGTGGACCGGACCTGGCAGGGGCAGCGCGTATTTATTACTGTGGGTGCCTCGGACTGGGAGACCACTGTGTGGTTCGATGGTACCCTTCTTGGAAAGCACCAGGGAGGGTATGTCCCGTTCTCCTTTGAGCTAACGAACCTTATCCGGTACGGCGCTTCACAGAAGCTTGTGATCAGGGTGGACGATGCACGCCGGGAATTTACCCTTTACGGGAAGCAGGGTTATGGGAATGCCCGGGGAATCTGGCAAACCGTCTACCTTGAGGCGAGGGGCAAAGCCTACCTGGATGCACTTCATTTTACGCCGGACATAGAGGAACACCGGGTAAAGGCGGTCGCCTACCTGGCTGAACCGGCAGATGGGGATCTCACGATAACCATGAAGATCAAAGCTCCTTCAGGCCCCATCCTCCACCAGGGGACCATCCCGGCCGGGCGGGATAAGGGGGTATTTGAGATCCCCGTTCCCGATCCCCGTTTATGGACCCTGGATGATCCTTACTTGTATGAGGTTGAGGCAACCCTCGGGGAGGAGGTGGTGTACAGCTATTTCGGAATGAGGAAGATCTCGGTGGTCAATCTGCCCGGGACCGAAATCCCTTACATCGCCCTGAACAATGAACCCCTGTACGTGCAGCTGACCCTTGACCAATCCTATCACAAGGATGGATTCTATACCTTCCCCAGCGACCAGTTTATCCAGGAGGAGATCATGAGAAGCAAGTCCATCGGGTTGAACGGCATCCGGACCCATATCAAGGTGGAGGTTCCCCGGAAATTGTACTGGGCCGACAAGCTCGGATTGCTGGTCATGGAAGACCTTCCAAACAGCTGGGGTGAACCCGATGAAAGCATGCAGGCCGAATCCGAATATACACTGCGGGAGATGATCAGGAGGGATTATAACCATCCCTCCATTTTTTCATGGGTGATCTTCAACGAAACCTGGGGACTCTCCACAGCCACCGGAAAGGATGAAAACGGCCGGGAAATGAGGGAGTACCTGCCAGAAACCCAGGCCTGGGTCGCTTCCATGTATTACCTGGCCAAATCCATGGATCAAACCCGGCTTGTGGAGGATAATTCCATTTGCTGCGGGCGGGGGCATACGGAAACCGATATTAACTCATGGCATGCCTATTTACCCGGCTGGGAATGGGGTGATTACCTGGAAAACCTTACGAGCCATACATACGAGGGCAGCACCTTTGATTTTGAAAAGGGATTCAAACAGGGAAGACAACCCAATATTAATTCCGAATGCGGCAATGTATGGGGGTATGAAGGCAGCACGGGGGATGTGGACTGGAGCTGGGATTATCACAGGATGATCAATACCTTCAGAACATACCCGAAGGTGGGCGGATGGCTCTATACCGAGCACCACGATGTGATCAATGAATGGAACGGCTACTGGCGATTTGACCGGACAGAAAAAGAGACAGGGCTGGGAAAGATCATGGAGGGTATGGATCTGAACGACCTTCATGCTGCCGTTTACCTCTCCACCGGAAATGAGATATGCAGAACGGTCAGGGGAGGTGAAATGGTCCAGGTACCCCTCTTCCTCTCCTCCATGACGGGTGAGGAGTTGGGTCCGGCGGTGACCATATCCTATGAACTGGTTAATACCAATTATATAGGCGAGACCAGCCAGGTGATGGCAGGGGACCAGGAGGTTGATTACAACCCCTGGATGCAGAAAGAACTGGAGCCGCTTTCTCTTGAGATGCCAGCCATTGGGGGGCTGGCCACACTGAAACTGACGGTCAGAGACAGGAACGGCAAGGTCCGGCAACGGAACTTCATGCATTTTGAGGTTTTGTCCGGACAGAAACTGCCCGGCGTTGAGGTGGTGAGCACTCCTGCCGGCAATTTTTCAGACGCACGGTGGAGCAAAAAACAATGGGAGGTCATGGAGGGAAGGAAGGTCAACGGGACAGGCGGGGGATACTTCGAGTACTCCATACCCCTCTCCGGTGAGACCGGCGCCGGGAGTGCCAGGGAAGCCTATTTCCTGGCTGAGGTATCGGCCAAGGAACTCTTTGTGAAGGACCAGCGCGATTATGAGCGGGACCAGGATTTCATGAGGGGCTCCACGGTGGCTCCGAGCGCCAATCCCAATTCTTATCCCATGACCGATGAAACCTTGTTCCCGTCAAGGATTTCAGTATATGTGGATGGCGAAAAGGTTCTTACCACTGAATTACCAGATGATCCGGCCGATCATCGCGGGGTGCTCTCATGGCACCACCAGCTTAAGGACCGGAAATTGAGGGAAGCGGGTTCATACGGCTATCTGCTTAAGGTCCCTGTGAAAAGAAGCGCCTTGCAGAGTGCCATCAGGGAAGGGGAGCTGAAGGTGCGGATCCAGACCGAAGGTGAAGGAGGCCTTGCTGTATATGGTAAGGAATTTGGAAGGTATGCCCTGGATCCTTCCCTGGTGTTGAAATGACAAAATCAAAGGGCAGCCCGACCTGAAAATCACAAGGGTGATCATTGTTGAATAATCCATTCTGCTAAATGAAGAATCCGCTGGTAAAACGTGCGTTAGGCCTGGCATATTCACGGAACAATCCCATTCGTGCGGCATTTGTGTTTGGATTTGCAAGCCTGGCATCCTGGATGCCCCTCTTCAGTGTCTGGCTTGAGGACGCAGGTTTGTCAGGCAGGCAGATCGGAGTCATGGCGGCCATCCCATGGATGGTCATGTTGTTCCTCCAACCCCTTTGGGGAATTATCGCTGACCGGTTCGGAAAACTTGTATGTTTGAAGATCTCCCTCCTGGCTGCGGCAATATTCTTTATTTCACTTCCCCTTTTCGGCAGCGGGATACCTTCCATCGCACTGTTCACCGTACTTCTATCAATATTTAATGCCCCCGTATTGCCCTTGCTGGACAGCATTGCCCTGGACCATGTGGATTCCGGAGAAGGGATCTCTTACAGCAACATCCGGTTCTGGGGGGCACCGGGTTACGGGCTTGGAGCACTCCTGACCGGATGGCTGATTCCCGTTTTCGGGGTTCAGGTGGCTTTCTTTACGGGGGCGGGATTCCTGATCCTGCTGATGTTCTCCCTGTTGAGATTCCATGTGGCTGCTAGAAGCAAAAGCATTGATATTGAATTCAGGGACCTGAACAGGGTGATATCCAATGGATTGCTAATCTCTTTCCTTTTGATCATTGTGGCCGTCGCCATCGGACAATCTGCCATCACCTCCTTTCTCACCCTTTATATGAGGCAGATCGGGGCCTCTCCCGAGATTACCGGAACAGCCATCAGCATCCAGGCTTTCAGTGAACTGCCCTTCTATTTCATTGCAGCCTGGTTGCTAAGGAGGGTGCAGCCCAACCGCGTGGTGCTGATCGCCATATTCGGAACTGTGATCAGGCTCTTTTTCTATTCCATAAACGGGAATCCGGCACACGTGCTTTTTATAGAGACCATGAACGGGATCACCTGGACCCTTCTCTGGATCGCCTCGGTTGAATTTGTGAACGAGATGGTCCCGGCCCGATGGAGGACCACCGGGCAATCCCTTCTGTGGGCGGCTTACTTTGGAGCAGGCTCCATCCTTGGAAATGTGATCAGCGGAAGGTTGTACCAGCAGATGGAGATGCAAAAGGTATACTCCATCCTGTCAGGAGCGATATTGCTGGTTGCCCTGGCCGCAACCCTTATTTTTCTAGTTTTGAACAGGAAAAAACAATGGATCGATGGTTCAGTTAGTGGATAGAGGCATGGTCGAGGAAATGGTGGCCCGGGCCTGCAGGATTGTGACCGGCAGGGGGTTGGGGACCAGGAACAATGAACTGCTCCACCGGGCAGGTGAGAACGAATCCCTTGCGGTCAGGAATGGCCGGATCTATCCGGCAAAGGAGCTCCTTGACTCCTGCTTGGCGCACATCAAAGGAAATTCGGTCCCCCGAAATGAGATTCCGGTGAACAACCACGGCTGGCTCGATATGATCATTAATTCGGGCGACGATGCGGATGTGGTCATTAAACTGACCGACCTGCCGTTCCAGTACTGTGATCATGAGAAAAGGGCAATTGAACCCCTGACAAGGAACCGGGTGATCGAGGGTACCAAACTGTTGCATCGCCTTTCGGAGCTTTACGGGGTGAGGGGTTACAGCTGCGGAGTGCCCCAGGATACCCATGCACAACTGAAGGCCATTGAGCAGTACCTGATCGGATACAGGTATCACCGGAGGGGAGGGGGGACCATTCAGTCCGTTCCCCGGGAGGCCGAGGCCGGGTTTTCACTCATCCGAAGCGTGGCTGAGGATTGGGAGGATCCCCGGGAGAGGGATCTGATGTTTTTCTCACCCAGCCCGCTGATCCTGGATGCGGATGACCTCTACCTCTGTTTCAAGGAGAAGATCATCCTGAGAAGTTTCATGGTGGGCTCCATGCCCATGATGGGCATGACCGGTCCCATCGATCCGGTGGGGGTCTACATCCTTGGAATAGCCGAGGTGCTTGGTGCAGCTGCAATTCTTCACGCCATTTTCCCGGAGGCTAGGGCCTACGTATATCCCCATCCCCAGGCCATGAGCCTCCAGACCGGCCAGATGGCGTTCGGGACCATTGAACATGCCCGGCTGGAGATGATGAAACTGAAGGTCATGGAGGTGCTGGGGCTCCCCTATTATAACCTGAAGGATATCATGACCTCGGCACAGATGCCCGGCCCCACGGCACAGGGGGACAAGGCCCTGGGTTTTTACACGGGCATCACGGCGGGATTCCGTGCCTTTAACCTGATGCCCCTCTCAACGGACCAGGTGTGGTCACCCGTGCAGGCCCTGCTTGACATTGAGAACCTCCGGAATGCATGGAAAGCCCTGGAGCCTCTAGGGACCCCTGTTAATTTTGAAGAGATAACCACCCACATTGGGGCGGTGATGGACGAAGGCATCCTCTTTTCCGAATCGGACCACACCCTGCTTCACATGCATGAACATTATGATACCGATTCGTTCCTCAAAAGACATTTTTCATCGGAAACCTGGGCATCATCGGGGCGGCCGGAAGAACTGGTTGCCGTATCCGAAAAGGTGGATGAACTTGTAGGCGGATGGGATTACCGGCCACCCCAGGAGAAACTTGAACGCATCCTGGACCTTTATCACGGAATGTGTAAAAAGCTGAACCAGGCACCCATTGACCTTGACTGACTGCTATGGAAACTTATCTGGGAATCGATCTTGGGGGAACCGCCGTGAAAGGGGGGAGAATCGGATCTGGCGGCCTTGAACAGAAGGAGATCCTGGTCCTGAACCAGGAAGGCACCTCTGAAGCCCTGTTCGGGGAGATCTGTCAGCTGATCAGAAGTGTATGGACCGACCGGGTGAGGGGAATCGGATGTGCGGTTCCTGCACTGATCGATGAACGGCACGGCACCATCCATGGACTTTCAAATCTGTTGCAGCTCGATGGCTTCCCTTTGAGGAAAAGGCTGATGGAGGCATTCAACCTTCCCATCCAAATCGAAAATGATGCCAACTGTTTTGTACTGGGAGAAAAGGTGTTTGGTTGTGCGAAGGAGTACCATGATGTGGTCGGACTGGTCACCGGAACAGGTGTGGGTGCCGGTTTGTTGCTGAATGGACAACTTTATTGCGGCACACATTATGGGGCGGGGGAATTTGGAATGATCCCGTATAAGGAGAGTTGCTTTGAAGCCTATTGTGGTGGCAAATTCTTTAGCCGTGAGTACGGGACAACCGGTGAGGAATTGTTCAACCGTGCAGCACAGGGAGACCGGGAGTCACTGGATGCATTTGCCGTTTACGGGGGGCACCTGGGCGAACTTGTAAAATTGATCTATTATACACTTGACCCTCAAATTATTGTCATAGGAGGATCGGTCAGCAAATCATACCGTTTTTACAGGGAAGCACTGGAAAAATCCCTTGATTCCTTCTATTTTTCACATGGTAAAAACTTCAACCTGCTTCCTTCCTCCCTGGCGGATGCGGCCATTTTCGGGGCTGCAGGACTCTTTTACCACCAGTAATATCAGAGGTCATGATCCCCGGGCTCACTCAGCCCGGTTCACCAACCGGTAGGCCACCACGCTGTTTTTATAGAAAGTGGGCACATAGACCACCTGCTCTTTGGGGTTGAAACCGATATCCGCCGAATTGATCCCCTGGTCCGAGGTCTTCAGAAGCGATTTCTTGGTGAAATCAGGGAAGATGAGAAAAACTTCGCCTGTCCAGCTTGAAGTGATATAGTATCCTTCCTTACCGGTAAACTCCACGCCATCGCCTGCGCCGATTTCAGTGGTGACGGTTTTCATGTTTCCTGTGGCAAGGTCGATGACCTTCAGGTCCTGGCTTCCCGATGAGGTAAGCAATACCCTATTTCCTTCCACGTACAGCCCGTTTGGCCTGTCAAGTCCCTCTGTGATCCAGCTTTTCACCTCACCGTTGGAATAGGTCCAAAGGATTCCTGTATCCGAATCTGAAAAATAGACCGTACCGTCGGCTCCCACAGCCACATCATTGAGGAAGGAGGCCCCTTCCACCGGGATTTTCTCAATGATTTCGGCCTTCCCGATGTCAATGATCACAAGCTGATCAATATCGGCCACATACAAGAGGTTCCCTTCCACCCCCATGCCTTTGGGCGCATCCAGTCCGGTTACCCATTCCAGGGACCTGATATTTCCGTCGGGAGCGACCATGGAGATGAATCCGTTCCCGTCCTTTCCTGAAGGTGTACCATTGATGCAGGATACAAAGAGAAGCTGGCGGGTCTCATCGTAACGCACCGATTCGCAGGTCCGCAAAAGGGTATCGGTTCTCCAGGCCTCGGAAAGGACATATTCAGGCTCAGCCTCTGATTCTTTTGCGGGTTCACTGCTCCTGGGGGAGTTGCAGTTGACCAGGAGAAGGAGTGTGGCGACAAATAGAATAATTTTTTTCATGATAGGTATATTGATGATTTAAATGATGCCTGTCCAGGTTTCAACATCGCAGTGGCTTGCATGTGTGGAACGCAATCGCTAAGTTAACATACTATTGAGTTCCTGTCAAGAAAAACCCCTCTTGCTGTGGATTTAAGGGGGCGTGGGTCTCAACCTGGCCACAAATCCCCCTCCCGGTGCCAGCCTGATGGTGAGGGTTCCGTTCGATGAGACCTCCTCTTCCTCCAGGATGAAATCATGTGGGTTCCTTGCCGCATTGATCCCGTCCGATGCCTTCTCCACCAGGAACAGCCCACCTCCCGTAAAACCAAGACTGATGACGAATTCAGCAGGATTCCAGTCATTGATGGCAGCCAGGTACCACTCATTTCCTTTCCGGCGGGCCTCCACAATGTATTGACCCGCCCTGGCCTCCAGGATGCGGGTTTCGTCCCAAACCGTGGGGATCTTCCCCAGGAATGTCATCAGCTCCGGTTCCCGGAGGGCATCTGAAATGTTCCCGGAGAAGAGCTGGAGGGGACTTTCGTACACCACGAACATGGCAAGCTGATGCATCCGGGTACCCTGGGCAATGACCTTTTCGAATCCCAGTTTCGAGGGTTGTTCCCTGGAGGCGTGCTGCATCAGGCCCGGTTCATAATCCATGGGTCCCGATGCCATCCTGATGAAAGGAAGCAGCAGGTCATGCACCGGATTTGCCAGGGATGACCAGGCGTTGTATTCCGACCCCAGGAGCCCCTCTCGGGTGAGCATATTGGGCCAGGTCCTTGAAAATCCTGCAGGTTTGGGTGCGCCGTGTATCATGCACATGAAACTGTATTCTGCGCAACGTTCCGCAAACCTGTGCATGAAATTGATGGCCAGCTGGTCATCCCGGTCGATGAAATCGGTCATCACCACCTTGATCCCCCAATCCCTGAACACGGGGAATACCTCCTCCATCTGCCGGTCCAGGGTGAGCGCCTGGGTCCACAGGATTAACCCGATGCCTTTCAACCTTGCATAAGCGGTGATCTCTTCCATATCCATGCCGGGTGAGATGGTGAACAGATCATTGACATCCGACCAGCCTGCGTCAAGCATCACATATTCAAATCCGAACCGGGAGGCAAAATCGATATAATATTTGTAGGTGGCCGTATTGATCCCGGAGATGAAATCAACCCCATACAGGTTTGCCCCGGTGATCCATTCCTCGGTGCTTAATCCCGGTTTGATCCAGCTGAAATCCGTATGGGACGGGGGAGTGGCCAGCCTGTAAACCAGGTCATTCGTCAGCAGGTCGGCATCGGTGGGGGCAATGGCGATCACCCTCCAGGGGAAAGTTCTTTCTCCACCGGACCTTGCAATGAACCCGGCCCGGTCCACCACCTGGCTGTACCTGAACCCTTCACCTGCATCCCTCTCTTTTGCCGGGTATGGAGCAAAAACTCCCTTCAGGGATGTTCCCTTCCCTTTCCCCAGGAACATGCCGGGATAATCCCGGATATCCGAATCGGTGATCAGCAGGGTCGGAAGGCCCTCCTGACGAACCATGATGGGGGAAAAGGCCATCATTTTCACGGAAATGGTATCGATATTTTCCACCTGGTAAGGCTCCTCAAAAGAGGTGTGGAAAAGATCGGCACCGGGCCGTTTCTTTACCTGCGGATAATAGACCAGGGCTCCCCGGGACAGGTGAAACTCAGCCTCCTCAGCAAGCACTGTCAGTTCGGCGGGAAGGTGACTGGCGAACCGGTAAGCGATCCCGTCATCATAGGCCCGGAACTGCAATTCAACTCCATTCCCGAATTGTAGCCTGAGAAGGTTATAAACATCGGGTATAACCGAGCGTTTCAAGGGAACCTGCGGTAAAATTTCTTCCCGTACGGAGCTCCTGGAGACATCTGATATCTCAAAAGGTCCCGGCAATCCTTCTCCGCTGGATAGCTCCATGGAGATCCTCGACGGTTGCACCAGGGATTTTCCCGCGTAGCTGACCGAATATGAAACAGAACCCTCCATGGCTACGGTCACCTCCACCCGGCCGTCGGGTGAGGTGAGCAGATATTCTTCTGCCATGGCACGGGGGGGGAGAAGGAGCCACAGCGCCATCACCACTCCAGCATAGGGGAGGTACATCCTGATCATTTTAACCGGGCATAGAATAATAAAAATAAGCAATCCCCCCGTGGCGGCAAAACTTTCGTTGACCCCGCCAATGAAATGGGAAACCGGGCCGACAACCAATGCATGGAAACCAAATATTCATTACATTGGGGTCTGGATCTGAATTGCACATTGGATCCATCCACTTTAAAGATCAGTAACTTGGCCATTAAGCCCCCTTCGATAAGCCCGGGTGACAAACACACGCAGGAAATCCGGTTAAAGCGTGTATTGTCCCTGAGTGACCTGATTATTTACGGGATCATCCTCATACAACCGGTGGCTGCACTGCCTCTTTTCGGGCATGCAAATTCCATTTCCCGGGGACATGCAGTCACATCCATCCTGCTTGCAATGACTGCCATGATTTTCACGGCCATCAGCTACGGACGAATGGCAAACAGGTACCCGGTGGCAGGATCGGCCTACACCTATGTGGGGAAGGCCCTGCATCCCATCGTTGGCTTCGTGGCAGGCTGGTCCATGTTCATGGATTATCTTTTTATACCGATCCTTTGCATCATATTTTCAAGCATTGCTGCCAACCATATGTTCCCCTATATACCGGTTGCAGCCTGGACCCTTGTGTTCAGCATCGGATTTAGCCTGCTTAACCTGAATGGCATCAGGGTGGCTGCAGGGACCAACAGGATCCTGATCATCTTCATGGGGGTGGTGGTCTTTTATTTTATGGGAGCTGCTGCCAGGTTCATCCTCATAAAAAAAGGGATGGGCGGATTATTTTCAACCACCCCGTTTTACAATCCGGAATCATTCTCTGTCCAGGCGCTGGGTTCGGCTACGGCGCTGGCAGCCCTCACCTATATAGGATTTGACGGGATTTCCACCCTTTCAGAGGAGGCCAGGAACCCCAAACGGAATATTATGCTGGCTGCGGTGATCACCTGCCTGGTCACCGGTATCTGGAGCGGGGCCCAGGTCTATCTGGCACAGCTGTCATGGCCCGATTGGGCCTCATTTACAAGCGGTCTTGAAAGTGAAGCCGCCAGGAGCAATGCGCTGGATACAGCCATTATGTCCGTGGCCAACCGGGTGGGTGGGAATTTTCTGGATGCATCTCTCTCCATAGTGCTGTTGCTGGGCAGCATCGGTTCCGGGATCACAGGACAGCTGGGAGCCTCCAGGCTTCTTTATGGCATGGGGCGGGATGGGGTCATTCCCCGAAGGATCTTCGGACACCTGGATCGAAAGCATGCCAGTCCCAGTTATAACATTCTCTTCGTGGGAGTCCTGGCCTGTACGGGGGCCTTCCTGCTGAACTACCAGGAATGTGCAAGGCTCATCAATTTCGGAGCATTCCTGGCTTTTATGGGGGTGAATATTTCGGCACTTAGCGAATATTTTATCCGTTCAGAAAAAAGAACTGCAGGGGGATTCATTCGATACGTGGTGCCCTCATTGCTGGGATTCCTCTTCTGCCTGGCCATCTGGCTGAACCTGCCCGTGAAAACCTTTATCATCGGTGGGATCTGGATGGGTTTCGGGATCATATACCTGGCCATCCGGACAAAAGGATTCCGCCAAAAAATGGCAATGATCGACTTCTCCACATGAACGCAATAAAAAATATGTTGTTATGAAGAAAAGCTTTTCCCTCGTGCTATGCTTCCTCGCCCTCGCCATTTCCCCTGGTTATGGAGAGGATCCGGCAGGTGAAATGGCCGCAGCCATCATGGGTGCAGCCAGGGTCAACATCACACCGGGTATCCCTGTGCCCATGAGCGGCTACGATGCACGTAAAACGCCCTTCACGGGAGTTCACGATTCACTGTTCGCCACGGCTCTCTATTTCAGAAATGATGAAAAAGCCCTGTTGCTGATCACTGCGGATGTGATCGGTTACTCAAGGCAGTTTATCACCGATACCCGGGATAAGATTTCCTCAAGGATCGGCATAGACCCTGAAAATATATTGCTGACTGCCGTACATAACCACGGAGGGCCGGTCACAAAAACCTATGAGAAGAATGTCCCTGCCCCCGTGGAACAATACGTGGATGAATTGCAGGGGAAACTGGTCGACCTTGCCGTCCGGGCTTCAGACCAGGCGGTCCCCGTGCTAATGGGTACCGGCAAAGGCAGCTGTGAGCTGAACATCAACCGGCGTGCTGAATTTGCCGACGGGGGCATCTGGCTGGGAAGGGCATCAGACAAACCCTGTGACCATGAGGTTCAGATGGTGAGATTTGACGACCTCAATCACCGCACCCTGGCCGTGTTGATCAACTGGCCCTGTCATGCAACCACCAGCGGCCAGGATAACTATGAGATCACAGGGGACTGGCCGGGTGCGGCTGCCAGGTACTTCAACCGGATGGCGGGTGAGGATGTGGTGGTGGCCGTCACTGCAGGAGCCTCCGGTGATATCAATCCAATCTATGGGCCCGGAAAGGATTTCAGAGAGATCGAAGCAGTGGGCTATCACGTGGGTAAGGTTGCCTGGGAAGTATACAACCAGATATCCACCGCGCCCATAGGCACATTGGATGCGCAGCAAAAAACCATGATCCTGCCTGGGAAAAAGTCAGGCCAGGACCAATTCCCCCAGGAGGTATATGAAAGCGGTCCGGATGTGGAGATCGAACTCGCCACCTTCAGGATCGGACACCTGGTGCTGGCGGGAATATCCGGTGAGCTGATGAATGAGATCGGTTCAGAGATCAAGCGGCAGTCTCCCTATACCCACACGGTTGTCGTTACACACTGCAACGGATCCAGCGGATATATCTGCACAGACAAGGCATTCTCCGAGGGCGGTTACGAGGTGAAGGTGACCCACCTGATGCCCGGTGCGGAAAAACCACTTACGGCACAGGTGCTTCGGATGGTCAATGGATTATAGCGGGTGCCGGGATTCTTACGGATCCTTCAACCTGGCATGCATCACTCCATGCAAGTGACCCCCCTGAACCTGGCATCATTCCACCCTCATGGAATCGGCTGGATTTGCCGTAGCTGCCCTGTAGGACTGGTAGCTGATGGTAATGATTGTGGGCAGGAGGATAAGCAGGATGGTCCACAGGAATACAGCGGGCCCCAGTTTATACCTGTAGATATAATTCTGCAGCCAGTCGGACATCAGGTACCAGACCAGGGGTACCGAAATGACAAATGAGATCACTGTGAGGATCAAAAACTCCATGGTGATCATGCGGAGGATCCTCGGAACACTTGCGCCGAATACCTTCCGGATCCCGATCTCCTGGGTACGCCGCTCTGTGATGTAAGAGGAGAGGCCGAAGAGCCCCAGGCAGGCAATAAATATGGTGAGGATGGTGAATCCGGCAAATACTGCCCTCCGGTTTCTATCACCGCTGAACTGTTCCCTGAAGTCATCTGACAGGAATGTGTATTCAAAGGGCTTGGCAGGAAAGATCTCTTCCCACCTTTCACCTATGAACCGAAGGGCAGCCTCGGGATCGTTTCCGGTCAATTTTATGTACATGAGGGGATTCTCGAGCCGGTAAAGGAGCATCAGCGATTCCACCTCATTGTACATGCCCGTCTGATGATAATCTTTCATGACGCCGATCACCCTGGCCATGATCTGTCCCCCGTCGCCCAGCTGGACCCTTTTTCCAATGGGATCATCCCAGTTGAGCCTTTGGGCCAGCGTTTCATTGACAATCACCCCGGAAAGGGTATCACCAATGAAATCCCTTGAGAAATCCCTTCCCTCGGCCATCCTGATCCCAAGGGTTTCCATGAAATCATGGTCAACTACTACAAAATTAATGCCCCGTGACTCCATTCCGTTTGAAGTCTCCATATCGAAGATCACTTTGGGAGAACCGTTGCCGATCCCTGTGTTGGTCAGCGTCACATTTGCGATCCGGGGATTTTCGAGCAATTGCTCCTTGAGCACCCGCATCCTTGAAGCCGGTTCATTATCGGGAAGCTGCAGGGTGACCACTCCCCCCATGTCCCATCCCTGGTCCTTGTTCTGAAGGTAGTCAAGCTGGTTGATGACCACAAGGGTGCTGGCAATCATGATGCCTGAAATGGTGAACTGGATCACTGTCAGCACCTTTCGGAAGATCCCTTTGGAGGTGCCTGACTGGGTGATCCCCTTCATGACCATTACCGGGGAGAACCGCGACAGGTAGATGGCCGGGTAGATGCCGCCCATGATCCCCACCATGATCATCATCCCCATGAGGCTGAGGATGGCCACGGGCCGGCGCAGGATCTCCAGGGTGAAACTCTTTCCGGAGAGCATATTGAGTTGAGGCAATAGCAGGATAATCAGCACAATGCTAAGCACAAGGGAGATGAAGGTGAGCAGCGATGATTCCGTCAGAAACTGGGCGATCAACAGTCTCCTGCTGGATCCGACCACTTTCCTGAGGCTGATCTCTTTTGCCCTTTTTGCCGACCTGGCAGTTGCCAGGTTGATGTAGTTCAGCGTGGCAATCAGGATCAGGAAGAAGGCCACAATACCGAAAATGACCACATACTGGATGCTCCCCGTTGGCTGTGGTTCACCGGCATTGTCTGAATGAAGGTGGATCCGGGTGAGCGGCATCAACTCATACTCCACGGTGATCCCGATGGATTCGAAAATGGTTGCCATGTAGCGCTCGTACATCCCGCCTAATTTATCCTGGAATTGTGATGCATCTTCTCCTTCCCGGAGCAGCAGGTAGGTATACACTCCAAAATTGCCCCAGCTTCCCATCTGCGCCGGCAGGCTGTTCCTGGAGACAAGCCCGTCAAAAAGCACATGTGAGTTCCCGGGCACATCTTCAATGACCGCTGTGACCGTATAGATCTCATCGCCCACTTTGAGTGTTTTTCCCACGGCAGGATCCCCGCTGAAATAGCGGCCGGCCATGGTCCTTGTCAGCACGATCGAATTGGGCTTATCGAGGGAACCGGCAGTGCTCCCTTCAAGGGCCCTGTAGGAAAATATATTGAAGAAGGTTGAGTCGGCATAATAGACATCCTCTTCCGTGAATTCCACCTCACCGTTAATGAATAGAGCCCGCTGGAAATTAAAAAGCCTGGTGAAATCCTCAACCTCCCCGTAATCCTCCTTCACCTGTGGTGCAAAGGGGATCTGTGCCACGATCCATGTGAACTCATCATCTGTTTCTGTAATGTGCGACTGCACGCGGTAGATCCGGTCTGCTTTTTCGTGGTAACGGTCAAAACTCAGTTCATCGGTTACGTAAAGGATCAGGAACAGTGCACTGGCAATCCCGAGGGTCATCCCGAGGATATTCAGGAAACTGTATCCGAACTTATTGGTGATATTGCGAAAAGCGTTTTTAACCAGGCTTCTGAACATGATTTCAAAATGGATTAAATTTTAAAAATTTGCTGATTATAAAAATATGCGTTCCCCCATGGATTAAAAAGTTAAATAACATTAAATGGGAGTGATAAGCGATGCAACCTTCCGGGGATATTTCCGGTAGGGTCAGTCGAGGACACAGCGTACGGAGAAGCCATGCAACTTTGAATTGTGAACCCGGAGTACGGCCGAATGCCCCCTCTGCAAATAACGGTACCATGATTCGTTGCCATCGAATTCGGTGGAGGTCCAGAAGTAGGCATACCTTTGCAGGTTGTCAAAGCTCCCGGATGTGGTGCGCAGTCCGCATGGAAGAGCAGTAAATCCACTTTCATTGTACTGCTGGTATGCCCTGTACTCTTCCCATAAAGGATCCCCAACACCTTTCAGCTTGATCCCTATCGACTGCCTTGTACCCACAAATCCATAGTTATTGGCTTCATTGGGATTCATACCCAGATAAATTTGCATCTGGTTCCACTCCGCATCGCTGGGCAAATGCCATCCGTCGGGGCATACCCCCTGAACCCTGCTGGGATTCCTGTTGCTTCCATTCTCCCCGTTCATGGCCGCGGCCCATGTGTAATAGCCTCCATAATCTCCGTTGGAGGGATCATTTTCATACCACGAGAATGCCTTTGCATCCGGGGTGAGCGCACCCCAAACTGAATCATCTTCCACCATGGGGATGGCCGAACCATCTGCATAATGAGTCGTCCTCAGGTTTTCAGCCATCCATGCCTGAATACCGATCACAACCACCGGGTAGATATTTCCATCAATATCGGTCATTGTGGGATCCACATGCGGCGGAGGGGTGCGGAAGTAAATTTCATTGCCATACGTGATCCCGGTTTCAGTTTCAACAAATGATTTTACATAATAAGTGGTTCTCAGGGAAAGATCTGATACCACAGCGGTGAAGAATCCAATGGAGTCCCTTGATCCGAGCAGGATCGAAGATCCATCCCTGACCGGGCTACCAGTATCGGACCAGCAGAATCCGTGCTCTGTGATGGCCTCCTGTCCGATGTGAATGAGGGACCCTTTCATGAGGTAAACGTTTTCATCCACAGATCTGACGGAATCTGTGGTTAAGTAAAGCATGTCATCGGGCTCAAACTTAATTTCCTGGCACGAATCCACCGTGATCAACACCACCATGGCCGCCAGAAATGCGACCGATCCCGAAAATCTCCTGTGGTTGACCAGCCCCTTCATTGTTTGCCGGTTTTTTCACCTGCTGCCACCGATGGATTGACGTAATCAATGATCAGGAATCGCTCCAGCAGGTTGTAATAGATATCTGAGGCCACAATCCGGACCTCATTCTCCCCGGGATAGAGCTCCAATCCGGTGGAGAAAGTCCCGTCATCACCGGTGGGTATTTTTTTTGAATCAATTGCCAGGAACATCACCTGGCTCTCATCAAAAACTTTCCCCGAAAGTGTTACCATACCGGTACTGGTCCTGTAGAGGATGCCCTCATGCAATTGCGGGGCGAGGATCGTGACCCGGGGAGGAAGCGTATCGGGTAGGTTTTCCAGGTTAAATTCTGCCCGGATGCTTTTGGCTTCCTGGGAGGTGGCCGGAGCAAAGGAGAGGGCCATCACAAGGACCAGGATGAGCCTGACAATATTTGTATGGGTTAATTTATTCACGCTCCAAGCTTAAAAATTGTACCTGATCCCGACTACGGGTGCCAGGGTGAGGGGGTCGAGACCCGGAGTGATGGAAATTTTCCGGGATTCGCCCTGCATCGACCTTCTGTGGTATGAAGAGATGCCTGCTGCGGTCCAGATGAGATCGGTGACCCAGATCCCGATGGCCGCATAGGCTAAAACTTCAGATATATTGTCCTGGTGGATTGATGTTTGCAGCTGGTCATATTTCCCGTCAAAATCCTCCCGGCCCCCAATACCCTGGTAGGTTTGGTACGATTTCCGGTTCATGGCTATGGATCCTGCTATACAACCATACCCTGCCATACCCCTGATCCAGTGGGGCTTCCCGGTTAAACGGGAGAGGCCCAGCCCCGGAATTACCAGGGATTGCAGGAGCAGCCCGGTCGTACTGAGGTTCTTAGGGTCGGATAAAGCCGAACCGCTGGATCCTGAAAGGTTCTCACGGCCTGGCAGGATGGAATATCCACTGCTTTGACTCACAGGATTCTCCAGCGGGGGGGCAGCCACCACAAAGATCTCTATGTAGATTTTTTCATTCATGAACAGATGATCGGTCCCAAGGTCCCACCGGATGTGCTTGTCCATCCCTCCCCTCACATCCCTCCCGATGTCCCCTGAGAAGGCACTGGCATAAATTTTACCTCCGGCCGCATCGGTGACCTGCAGACTCACCACAAAATGATCCGAGGGGGAACTGTTCAAAATATCATAGGATATATACATGATATTGTCCCTGAGCTCAAGCCTTGGATCGGAAACCCTGACCGCCTCCTGTGCAATGCCAATGGCATCAATGCACATCAATCCAATGATCATCAGGAAGCGGTTCATTTTTCCCATATGGGGATATGTTAAGCCCGAAAGGTTTTTTCTGGACCGCTAAATGTAGGAAGTAGTTCGATGAAACACAAATCCCAGGATTCTATTTGATATCCCGGATCTTCATGGAGATAACCTCGCCGCTTTCCGCATCCAGCTTAAAGAGTTTGTAACGAACCGACTTGCCTACAAGGAGGGAGCTCGCCACGGAATTGGAGACTCCCTCATAGCTCAGGGTGATGAACCAGTAGGCTTTATCATCGGTCAGTTCCACCTCCTCCAGCTGCACTCTTTCAGCCTCAGGAAAGAAAGTGTTTAAATACTCTTTGGCCTTCGCGGTGGCCTCCTTTACATTGATCATATCAGTGGAGTCCTACCAGTTTTCCTCTCTCATTTTCATGTATGACTGCGGATGCTGGCAGGCGGGACAATTCTCAAGGGCTTTTTCGGATTCGTAGACATACCCGCAGACCATGCACTTCCACCAGACCTTCCCGTCCTTCATGAATACTTTGTCTTCAGAAACATTCTGGAGCAGTTTGAGGTAACGCCGTTCGTGTTCCTGTTCCACCTTGGCGATCATCTTGAATGCCACGGCAACCTTCGGGAACCCCTCCTCTGCAGCAATTTCAGCAAATTTGGGGTAAAGATCGGTCCATTCCTCGTTTTCACCCTCTGCAGCCGCCTTCAGATTTTCACTGGTCGTTCCTATGATCCCGGCAGGGTAGGAGGCTGTGATCTCCACCATTCCCCCTTCGAGAAATTTAAAAAAGCGCTTTGCATGGGCCTGCTCCTCTTTAGCGGTTTCAAGGAAGAGGGCGGAAATTTGTTCAAAGCCCTCTTTTTTTGCCTGCTTGGCAAAAAATTCATAGCGGTTCTTTGCCTGTGATTCCCCGGCAAAGGCTTTCAGCAGGTTCTGTTCGGTTCTTGTTCCTTTCA
>JAHEEC010000009.1 GCA_024640885.1 Bacteroidota bacterium
AAGGCTCCGACATCCCCCTGGTGGTGATTGAAACAAATGGTGGTTTCCCCGTCCCCGATGAAGTAAAGATAAAGGCCCATATGAAGATCATCGATCATGGGCCCGGCGGATGGAGCATTCCCTCGGATGAGGGAAATGTGTATGACGGGAACATCGGCATTGAGATCCGTGGTGCATATTCTGCCACACTGCCTCAAAAGCCGTATGGATTTGAAACAAGGGATTCACTGGAAGGGAACCTGAATGTGCCGTTGCTGGGCATGCCCGGGGAGAATGACTGGATCCTGCTGGCCAACTACAATGACAAATCTTTTTTGCGGAATGCACTTGCCGGTCACCTCTTCAGGCAAATGGGCCACTACGCTCCGCGTACCCGCCACTGCGAAGTGGTGGTGAATGGCAACTACCAGGGCATTTATGTGCTCACCGAAAAGATCAAACAGGATAAGAACCGGGTGGATATTGCCAGGCTCGAAGCGACAGAAAACAGCGGCGATGATGTGACGGGGGGATACATCTTTAAAACGGATTACTACTCCTCATCCGATTCCTGGGTCAGCAATTATCCCCCGGCTGACAGGCCCGATAAAAGCGTCTATTTTGTATACAGCTACCCCAAACCCGATGAAATCACCGAATCCCAGAAGGATTATATTCAATCCTGTGTCTACTCCTTCGAGAAAGTGCTTCATGGGAACGGTTTTGCAAACTCCCAAACGGGATACCCCGCCTTTATCGATGTGAATTCATTCCGGGACTATTTCATTTTAAGCGAAGTGACCAGGAATGTGGACGCATATAAAAAGAGCAGGTTCTTCTATAAGGATAAGGAGAGCAAAGGGGGGAAGATCCACTCGGGCCCTCCGTGGGATTATGACTGGGCCCTGAAGGATATCTGGGACTGTTACATGTTCTCAAATACCGATGGCTCGGGATGGGCTTACCAGGTAAATGATTGCGACGTTTGGCCCACCCCGCCGGTCTATATGACCCGTTTGCTCCAGGATGTGCATTTTGCCAACCACATCAGGCAAAGGTATGTGGAACTTCGAAAATCCATCCTTTCCGATGCATCCATCTTTTCCTATATGGATTCCGTGACCGCATACCTGGACGGGGCCCAGCAGCGGCATTACGCAACCTGGGATATCCTGGGGCAAGATGTGGGGGCTCCTGAAGTGGGATATATCCCAAATAACTTCCTGGGTGAAATCGTCAAACTTAAAGGATGGATTCAGACCCGCCTTTCCTGGCTTGATGCCCACATGCCCGGCGATGAGAACGGGCCCATTCAGAGTACCTCAGCGGCTGCGGCAATTTTGAGAATGTTTCCAAATCCTGCCACCGAAGTGGTCCATATCGAATCGGACCATCTCATATCCCAAATTGAGATCTATGCAATTTCAGGGATGCGGGTTGCAGAGACCCGGGATCTATCAGGGTACTCAAGGTCCTTTGAAATAAATGACCTTGCCCCGGGGGTCTACCTTGTCAGGATCGCTTTGGAAAATGGTGAGATCATGAATGACAAGCTGGTCATCAATTAGAATAAATTTTCCTCATCACCGGTTCGATCTACCGGTTCCTGTCAATCACGGATCGATTCTTTTTTTACCTTTCACCCGTCAAATTTATTCTTTAAGAATGGCCGAACCTATTGAGATGCAACTTGAAAAAGCGATCAACCTTGAGTTGTACGTCTCCGAGCTCTATATGCTCTATTACAGAAAGTTCCCGGAGGATTCCACATTCTGGTGGCAACTGGCCATTGAAGAACAAAATCATGCAGCCCTGTTAAAGACCGTGTGGCAAATGAACCGCGCTGAATTAAAGATTCCCGGGGAATTACTCGGGGCCGGAATAGAGGAGCTCGAACTATCGATCCAGAGTGTCAGGCAGGCCATCCATGAGATTGAATCCCACCCAGACAGAAACCGGGCTTTTCATTTTGCATATTTAACTGAAGTGGGAGCCGGGGAATACCATTTTAATGCATTCATGAAATATTCAGCAGAGTCAAGGCTTACTGATGTATTCAGAAGGCTAAACGGGGCTGATACCGATCATGCCAAACGCATTGTGAAGTATATGAAGGACCACCGGATCCCCATGCCCGATCAATCAGATGCTGGGTTGCGACCTTAACCGCTGGATCTCTTTCATGGCCGTGGGGCCAATCTTGATGGCAAATTTCCGGGGCCATGGGTTTCTGGCCGATCTGTCCAGAAGGACCCCGGGAGGGGGCAGGCAAATAAAATTGCTGTTTTTCCAGATGATCTTTTTTTCAATGACCTCCCCGGTCATGTAATCCATGGCCTCCTTCTCAGAGACCAGCAACAGGCTGGATACAACCTCGGGACCAAGAAGGAGGATGGCCACGGGATTGGCTATCTCAATCTCCTGTCGGATCCATTGAAGGCTCCTGTTGGCATATTCCATGAACTTTGACCGGTTTTCCTTGATCTCCTTTCCAAGCCGGTGGTATTTTTTTACATGGTCTTCATCAAAGAGGAATACTTTCACCAGGCTTGTGAGCCAGCACTGCTCCCTTTCCACTCCGATGGTTTCAAAGATCACCTCCTGCAATTCCTGACCGCCGAATGAACTCCTCACCCTTGAACCGTCAAAATAGGGTTCGATGGAGAAAGGGCTGTTGGAATCGTAGAGAGGCACATCGGGGACCTCCTTCACAAAATAGAGTTTTGCAGAAGGCAGCGGTCCGATCACCATGATCTTCCCAATGGCTGTTTCCAGGGGAACCACCGTATTTACCGGATTCCCGTATAAATAGGAGTTCTCATCCTTGAACTTGATTTGCTCTTTATACTCTTTGGCGCATTTCTTTTGATACTGAAGTATGGTCATGGCTGTAATTTGAGTGAATGTCCCTCAACAAATTACAACATTCTTACCAAATATGCATCTCATTGGGGTTTAAAACAGAATGCCCCCGGAGCGATTCCCACCCTGAACGAATCCACCGGAGATCCATCAGGCCTGTAGCGGATTACCATCCCCCTCTGGACATAGTCAATGGCATCGGCCACATATATTTCCGAGCTCACCGGATCCACATCGAGGCCGTAATACCCCCCCGAAACCGCTGCTCCATCAGGCGCCGGGATGAAGAGTTCGGGCGCTTCGTTCCCGGAGATTTCCATCCGGTAGACATGGCTGTTCAGGAAATAGAGGGTGTCGCCTGTCCCATTGATCTTCAGATCCCTGGGTTGCTCCCCGGCCGCAAACCGGAAGACCTGCTCCACATGGCGTGAACCTGCCCGGATCTTCAGCAACCCGGCCTCCTCCACACCGTAGGGGCTCCCTTCATAACCCCCATCGGTCAGCACCCACAGGCTATTGTCCCTGTCCAGTACAAGGGAGTTGGGTTGTTTAAGCACCTGGATTGAATCGACCACCTGGTCGGTTTCAGTATTGATCACCAGGATCTTATTATCGAAGCTCCAGCAATTGGTATAGAGATATTTATCAAACATGACCATCTGTTCTGTAGGGTGCTGGTTGAATCCTCCTCCTCCGCTCCTTACCTCTATGGATCCGGTGATCTCGCGGGTCACCGGGTTCACGATGGCGATGGACCGGGCATAGAGATCGGTCACATAAGCTTTGGAGTCGTTGATGAAATGAATGTACCTCGGTGAGGTCAATCCGGTGATCTTACCTACAAATTCAAAGGTCCGGGTATTGATGATATAGATCTTCCCGCTGTTGTTGATCACGATATAGCCCAGGCTGTCCCTGATGTTCATGGAAAAGGCCACATCCCCTAGGGGAAGGGCATTTGTATCATAAAAAATATCCTGTAATACCTCTCCTTTCTCGCTGTTGTAATAGGAGAGGGAGGCATTCCCGTACATGAAATTCCCTTCACAAACCACGAATACCCCGCCCACGTCTCCATCATTCCCGGGGCGGTTCAATCCCCAGAATTCGTCATCTTCCATGCAGGAGTTGAGCATGGCAAGAGCCAGCAGCCATATGACCCCGTATTTCATCAAAGCAGTATCATATCGTCATCATAATCACCAGGTAAAAATTCCTGCCGGGCATGGGCCTGTAGAGAATGGAGTGATAGGACTCATTGAAAAGATTATTTATTTTCAATTCTGTGCTAAATGCCACTTTTTTAATCCTGAATACCCTCCCCGCTGCCACATCATTCATGAAATAGGGATAAAACCTGATCCGTTGAGTCGGGTCATTGCTCGTGGTGGTGTATCTTTCGCTGAAAGCGTTGTACTGGTATGTGACGGACCATTTCCCCCAGGAGAGGTGCATCATCAGGTTGCCTGAATGAAGCGGGATGTACACCAGCTGCTTTCCATAGGACTCATCATTCCCGTCCGCCGGATCTCCGTAATTGACTGACTTTGTATAGCCATATGTCCCTGCAACCCGGTAACCCAGCGGCCCGAGGCGACCCTGCAACCGGGTGTAATACTCCACTCCAGTGGAGAGTACCCTCCTGATATTCTTCGGTTCCCAGAAACCCATGTAGGACGGGATCCAGAGGATCCAGTTCTGGATCTCCGACCGGTAAGCCGTGACCTCGGTTATCAACCTCTGGCCGGCAAAGAGCAACTGGTACTCAAGGCCCGCTTCCATGCTCAATCCCTCTTCGGGCAGCAGGGCCGGATTTCCTCCGGGGACCCAGTAAAGATCGTTGAGGCCGGGTTGGTGGAAATTCCTGCTCACATTGCCTTTCAGGATGAGATCGATCCCCTTCAAAATGCGGTAATCCATGCCCAGATAAGGGATCAGTGGTGTTCGCCTCCCATCCACCAGGTCCTGGCGAACCATCAGGTTCAGGTTCAGCCGCCCGGCAAATCCTTTGCGAATGGCCATGAAGAGGGAACCCTCACTCCGCCTTTGATCATATCCGGCCCCACTGACCGAATCCCGGGATGAAACCTGGTGCAGGTTCATATCCAGAGAAACTTCGATGGCCAGATCCATTTCAAAGTCACGGGTGTAGGATAGGGTATTGAAAAGACTCCGCTGCTGACTGACCGATTGAATGGACGGGATGATCCCGAGGCCGGGTACCTGGTTTTTTTGCACATAATTGAGCTCCTTGCCCGAATAGCCGCTGCGTAAAAGGAGCTTGTCCCTCGAGCCATAATATTTCCAGTCTGCCACCACCCTGTGGTCTGTATCCTGCTGGTTATTCAGGTTTGAATAGTCCGCTCCCTCATAACTGGTAGGACGCGGGATGGAGCGGTCTGCGAACTGGCCCCAGTATTTAAGGGAGAGGATCTGGTTGGTTCGGGGCCTGTAATAGACCTCCTGCAAAATGCCATACCTGGAAAAAGCTGCGTTTTGATTGGTTTCCCGTGGATGTACAACCTGACCGGTCAACGGGTCCAGGGTTCCAATCCCCCTGTTTACGAATTGAAAATCATTCCTGGAATAATTATAATAGATCCTGGTACTTGCCTGTATCCTGTCATTACCCACTTTAAACCGGGCGAACTCATCCAGGGTCCCGTAGCTGCCTATGCCCTGAATGTATTTAAAGGGTGTCTGATTGTCCCAGTTCACAATATTCTGAATTTGGATGGCTCCTCCGATCCCGCCACTCCGTTCGGCGATGGAAGCCGACCCGTGTTTCAGGCTCAGTTCATCAATGACATAGACGGGGATGAGGGAAAAATCGACCATTCCGGCCATGGGCGTATTGATATCAATGCCGTTCCATTTCACCTGGGTATGGGAAGGCGCAGTACCCCGGAAGGATGCCGTGGCCAATGCCCCCCGGCCGTGGTTCCTGATGAAAACCGGGGTGTTTTCAGACAGCAGGTCCGAAAGTGAAAGTGTCATCTTTTCGCCCAGCACAAGGGTGTCAAGCACAGACTCCTTCATTCCTGCCTTCTCCTTCTCAAAAATCCTTTCCGCATTTACCTCCACGCCCCTGATGTGGAATATGGAGTCACGCATGCCCTGGGCCAGGATCCCGGGTGAGATCATGCATAAAGTGGCCATTATGGTCCATCTCCTTTTCATCTTACTCTTTCAGGAGCTTAACCCGGTCCAGCCTGTGGCCCCGGTCAACGGTGACCAGGTACCATCCTTTCGGCAACCCTTTAAGATCAATGGGGCTCTCCCCGTCATAGGCGGCAAGGTGCAGCATGCACCTGCCGGCAGCATCATAGAAGGAAACGGCTGCCCTGCGCACGCCGGCAATCTTTGTATAACTATGCGCCGGGTTGGGGAAGGGCAATACATCCCCGGCGTTCTCTTCAATGGCCCCCGCCCAGGTTCCATCCATCCTGACCCGGGTGGTGACTGTGCAACGTATTTCGGGGCGGCCTGCCAGTGCAGCGGTCAGCACCAGCTCTCCGGGTAACTGCACCGTGAGCAATCCTGATCCGTCCACCGAGGTCCCGTCCATCTGGCTGCTCCAGTCAATTGCCGCACCGGGCTGAAGCCGGCCACGGTTATAAACGAATGCCTCAAGCTGGAATGCAGGACCCTCGATTTCAGGGGGAAGATCCCTGATGACGATCACCTCCTCTTCACCGGTAACGGATCCATCTTCAGCTACATCCACAGCGCCTGTGATTTCTGTGGAGAGCTCCCCCACCCAACCCCCGGAGGAGTGCACTGCATTCTGAACCTTCACGAAATGAATGCGATCGAGGGTCACATAATTCCCATGGCTGTCCACGGCCCAGTCAATATCCATGGCATCCCCCCCCGAATTCTCCAGCTCCACCGTATACGGATTATCGGGCAGGGTATAGGGTGCCGAACCACGCACCTGGTTGTCCGCATACCCGAAGCTCCTTCTCCTTGAGGTGATTCCCGGGACATCTCCAATACCCACCACCGCTTCAATGGAACTTCCCCCAAGCGTGTACTCCACCCGGGGAATAGAGGGGAACGAATCAATATGAGGATAATAGGTCTGAAGATGAACATTGTTGGCGGGGAGAATGCCGCTTTGACCCTCATTGTCACTCCAGGGGACATCCCGGGCCACGCTATCTCCAGGGTTGGTATAGGTTACCTGGTAATTTCTTGAGGAGGAGGAAAAATGATAATCACTTCCGGCCAGTTCATACCAGGTATCATCCGGGGATCCATTTCCGTTCTCATCCTTCATGACCCATACCACCCCGGGCTCTGACCAGTGTTCCAGGGGATTCCCGAAAATGGTAAAGTCCACACCGAAAGGATTGTCGGGATGATTCTCCACCGGCTGCCCGAACCGGAAGACCACATACCCGCCATAGGACCCCAGGCAAAGGGTTCCGTCCGCTTTTCCCACAATTGAAGCAGCCGAAGACGGGGTCCCCCATGGTCCGCTGTTGATAAATTGACCCGGCGCTGGCACGTATTCAAGCACCCCGGAGATAAACTGGGACTTGACCATGGAAAAGTTTATGGCCAGCAGGAGCAGGGTAGCACTATACCGAAGCCTGTTCACGCTAATGGATTTGTATCATTTCGCTCATTACTCCCCGGTCCCCTCTCGCCCTGAGAAGGTAGCTCCCGGCTGGAAGTCCCGCCAGATCGATCACTTCACCGGGTACCAGGTGCCTGTTTTCAAAGATGAGTGCCCCCGACATGTTATAGATCGTCACATCCAGGGTTTCTGCCCTGTTCCCTCCGATCTTGAACCGGCCACTGCCGGGATTGGGATAGACCAGCAGGGATCCCTCCCTTTCACCTTTCGGGAAGGGACTACCGGAAGAGACCGCACCTGGCTCCACGAAGAAGTTATCCGCACAAAAGAACGCGGGAGTATTCATTCCCCAGTCACCCATATCCGACGAGGCCAGGTCAAAAACCAGGCTATCCACCTCGCCCAGCGCAGTGAGATCCACCCACTGCCAGGTCTTCACTATGTAATCCCTGGTATCATCTTCAAACCTGAAGTCGGCCAGGTAGAATTCAACCGGATCCCCGGGCAGGCCATCCGCATATCCCCATATAATTACCTTGAAATAATCGGGATCGCTTTCATCGCTTCCCCCGAATTTCTTGCTGTAATCATCTCCGTTTTCCATGGAGAGTGCAGCATATGTGCTGTTTGTAATAAAAAAGCCCTCCACCCCATGCGCCATGCCATCAGAAAAACTCAGCACGGGTGGTCCGAACAGATATGCCACGCCATATTTATTTCCTGTGTGGGTCGGGCCGGAAAATCCAGCCCCGGTGATGGCACTGTACTGGTTTACGAATCCCGGAGTGGTGTGATCCGAGATATTGGAATAGGCCCATCCGTGCCACGAAAACCAGTCTGTATCATAGACGTTGTGAAAATTTACACCGCCCGACTTAAAGAAGCCTGACGCATCGGATCCGTTCCAAAAAGTCTCAGGGTCCAGGGAGAGGTCCTCAAAATCGGACACCACAAAATCACCGGTGATTTCGGGTTGAACCCCCACAAGGGTTTTTACGACGAGTTCATTTCCCGCATGGCTTGCTTTCAGGTAGATATTGGTCTGACCGGGGGCCAGGAAATCGACCACCATCTCCTGTCCGTTGATCATCACCTTTGCAACCGATGGGTCTGTGTTTTCCACGATCTCAAAGGCCAATGCATCGGGATCATCCGGACCGGTGAAATGGTTGCCCAGGTCCACAATTGCATCTTCTGCTGTTTCCAGACCGCTGAATACCGGCAATGGAGAGGTCACCACCGGCAATGAATCATTCTGTGCGGAACCTGCAATTACCAGCAGGAACGAACCTGTCATGCTAAGGAATAACTTTCTCAAAAGGGCTGCAATTTTTAATATCCATTAAAATTTACAGCGGGCGATGGTGAGGCAGGACCAATGACATGATTTGATCAGCTTCCCGTTCACCGCGGGCTGCGAAACTCAGGGTATCACTGGCAGGTCTTCTGACTTGTCCGGGCTCCTGAACCTTCCCATTCCTGAACGCTTTTTGCGCAATCAGAACAGTGGTTGACATCAGAAGCCGTGCGGCCACGGGATTGGCCTGGATTCACAGCAGCGGGAACTGTTACCGATTCTAACGGTATTCCCTATTAATTCCCCCGATTTATCGGGATCTGGAAACCAATGATGGAATAAAAGTAAGGAAAATTTTAACACCCCGGACCCTTGCAGCACTCAAGGTTTTCCATGAATTGTCTGAACAGCCGGTCAAGTTCTTCAATCTTCTCTGTATTCAGGCAGTAATTCACTTTCACACCGCTGATCTCACCCTTGATCAACCCGATGCCCCGAAGTTCGGCCAGGTGCTGATTGACGGTGGTCCGGCTCAGGGGCAGTTCGTCAGAAAGATCCCCGGTCATGCATATCTTGGACTGGGCCAGGTAATTGAGGATGGCCAGCCGGGCAGGATGGGCCAGGGCTTTAAAAAATGCGGACGCTTCCTGCAGCTCCCTGTCAAATAATTCTGTTTTGGCCATGGGCATAAGGTTAAATTTATGACGTAAATATACGACATATATATAATCCGGGGCAACACAAGTAAGAATTTACCGGATCACAGGTTTATAAGGTGTTCAATTGGCTGAAACCCAGGTAACGTATAATTTGTATCCCAGCGACAACAGGATGGCCCCGAGGAAAAGCCCGATAAAACCGAAGGCCATGAAACCTCCGATGGCCCCCAGGAAGATGACCAGCATGGGGACCTTTGCTCCTTTTCCCATAATCATCGGTTTCAGGTAATTATCCGACAGTCCCGAGATCAGAAAAAAGAGAGACCATAGGACTGCCGGCACAGGATCCCTGAAAGCAAAGAGGTAAATGATCAGGGGTACATTGAAAAGCAACACCGGCAGCTGTGCAATGGTCATGATCAGGATCACGATGATCCAGACTGCGGCCAGGGGAATCCCGGCAATGATCAATCCCAATCCCATCAATGTCGTCTGTATAACCGCCACTCCCAGCACACCGGCAGCCACGCTGCGAATGGTCAGCAAAGAGATGTTTAAAAACTCTTCACCCCTTTCGCCGGCCAGCCTGTTGAAGATCCTTTTGCCCGATTCGGAACCCTTTTCAAAGAAAATGAGGAAAATACCCGCCATAATGATGGAGACAGCAAACTGGAGTACACCGATCCCGGTATTTGCCAATGCGCCAAGCATCTTCTCCCCCCAGCTCACTATTTGTGGCATAAACCCCTTTATGGATTCCCCGAAATTTTGTGCCAGGTGAAACCACCGATCATAAAGCCATTCCCCGATCAGCGGCCAGTCACTCACCGCTTCAGAAGGTTCAGGGATCATGATGTTACCTTCCCTGATGCCATCTGCCAGGAACCTGACCCCCACCACCAGCTGATTCACCAGCCAGATGCTGGGAAGGACCAGCAGGGAGAGTGCCACAATCATGATCACCAGGGATGAAATTTTGTACCGATTCCCGAACCACCGGTTCATCCTCTGGAAAACGGGGAACAGGATAATGGAAATGATCACTCCCCACAACAGGATGCTGAGGAAGGGCCTGACGATCTTGAAACAGAGAAAAATAATCAGGAAGAGGACCCCTACCTTCAGAATGGTATCGATGGTGGTATTGACAATAAAGCCCTGTTTCCTGTCGGACTGATCTGGTTTATTTGCCATGGTATGAATGATATATATTTAACGAAGATAGATAAACTGTATTGATGCCCTCTTATATTTGTAATGATAAACAACGAAATACAGAAAAATGATCACCAGAAGGAAAGCCTTATCAGCCATGGCCCTGGGATCCGCAGGCCTTGTGCTTCCCCGGCCGGTCATCCCGCAGCGTGCCCCCGGTCCGGATCGATTTCGTTATTGCCTGAACACCAGCACGATCAGGGGACAGGATCCCGGCCTTCCCGGAACCATTGAAATTGCTTCCAGGGCAGGATTTGAGGGTATCGAAGTCTGGATCAATGATCTGCAAAAGTACCTGGAATCGGGTCTCTCGGCTCAATCCCTGAAAAGAATCCTGGATGATCATGGCATCCGGGTGGAGAGTGCCATCGGGTTTGCCCCCTGGCTCGCTGACAGAGGTGATGGATTCCTGCAGATGGAGCGGGAGATGGAAATGCTTTCACAAATTGGCTGCACCAGGATTGCCGCACCGCCGGCCGGGCTGGACGGGGAAGAATCCCTGGATCTCTTCAAGGCGGGTGAGAAATATGCAAAACTCCTGGAGCTGGGAAGAAAAACGGGGGTGATGCCACAGCTGGAATTCTGGGGTACCTCCCCCCACCTTTGGCACCTGGGACAGGCCCTGATGGTTGCTGCGGTGGCAGATGACCCTGACGGGAGGATCCTCCCGGACGTCTACCATATGTTCAGGGGCGGATCCGGGTTCCACGCCCTTGGTCTGCTGGATGGAAAGCTCATCGAAGTGTTCCATATGAACGACTACCCCGGGGACAAGCCCAGGGAGACACAGGGTGATGCGGACCGTGTCTATCCCGGTGACGGGGTTGCTCCCCTCCGGCAGATCCTGACCAGCCTCAGGGAAATGGGAGGGGAAAAGGTGCTTTCACTTGAACTGTTCAATGTTAAATTGTGGAATGATGATCCCCTCGAGGTCGCAAAAACCGGGCTCATGAAAATGAAGAAAGCTGCGGCCGGCATATGAGGGACTGTTCACAGAACGGGATTTTTCTCTATTTTTGTAAAATAGAGCCTTTGGGTCAATGAAAGGGAAAAAGCAAATATCACTGCTGCTTGCGATCTGTTTCTCAGTTTACCTGGGCCACAACCTGATCCCACACCATCACCACACCGAAACAATAAACCAGGCTGGTGCCAGTGACTGTCCCGTACACCACGAGGACCATCATGATCCGGGGGGCCATCCCATGCACTGCCATGCCTTCAACAGTGTGGATATGCTCAAATACAGCACATATGAAGTGAATGAGCCAATTCAGGAGGTTGATCAACTGACCGCGCTGTTCACGGATCTGTCGCTGGAAAAACCGGCAGATCTGAAGGTCCGGCTTTATACCTCCCGGAAAATCCCGGATCCAACGGCGGAGTACCCTGGCGGTAACTCCCTGAGGGCACCTCCCGTTTCCGTATAATCCTTCCCATTTCAACATTTTGCATAAATATCCGCATACCGGCCGTATGCTTACTTATTATTAAAATTTCGAGATCATGTATAAAATAGGAATACTCATATTCCTGGTAACCGCATTCGCATGCGGGCACAGCTCCGAAGAAGCGGACCTCCACCAGGATGACCTGCATTTGCACGGTGAAGAATCGTCCCGGGCCACGCTCTTTGCCGGAAATACAGAATTCTATGTTGAACATGCCCCGCTGGAAACCGGGGAAGAATCAGCGTTCCTGGTTCATTTGACAAACCTGAAATCCTACAAGCCTTACCTGTCTGGGACCGTCTCCATCCAGCTGGATGGGGTTACTGCATCATCGGATCTCCCCGTCAGTCCGGGGATTTTTGAGATTCCCTTTGTGCCGGCCAGGGGCGGTGAATTTGAGATTTCCTATACATTCACTTCGGAGGGCTCCGCCACAACAGTATCGGATCATGTCCTGGTCCTGCAGGAGCAACCCGGGTCGCCGGAGCAAGCAGGCGATTCACATGCCGGCCTCAACGAAGTTGAGCCAGGTGAGATCACATTCACCAAGGAGCAGGCATGGAAAAGCCCCTTCATGGTGGAACGCATTGAACCTGTTCCATTCTACGCGGTCCTCCCTACCAGTGGAGAGATCCTTGCCGTGCCAGGAGAGAAAAAAAGTGTGGCTGCCAGTGGCCGGGGCATCGTTCACTTTTTAAACACAGATCTGGTGCAGGGCTCGCCGGTAACCAGGGGTCAGGTACTCTTCACACTCCAGAGTGAAACAATGATCGAAAACAACGTGGAACTTCAATACCGGGAATCTCTGAACAACTATGAAAAGAGCCGGAGTGATTATGAGAGGCATGCCCTCCTCTTCGCACAGGGGGTCATTTCGGAGCGCCAGTTCATCGAGACCAGAGCCAGGTTCACTTCCGACAGCCTGCGCTTCTCAAGCCTGGCTGCCAACACATCGGGCAGTGGTCTGAATGTCTATGCTCCTGTTTCGGGGACCATCCATGAGCTTAATGTATCGGAGGGAGGCTATATTGAAACCGGGGAGCTCATGGTCACCATTTCTGCCAACCGGAAACTCCTGATCCGGGCCGATCTTTCCCAACAGTTCTACGGTCAGATCGGAATGATAGAATCTGCCAATTTCCGGCCAGCATATACAGACAGGGTTTACTCCATAGAAGAGGTGAACGGCAGGTTGCTGGCCGCAGGGTCCTCCGTGGCAGAAAACGATCACTATTTGCCGGTGATCTTTGAAGTTGAAAATGATGGAAGTTTGCTTGAAGGAGCCTTCACAGAGGTTTTCCTGAAGACATCCCCCAAACAAGATGTGATCGTCTTACCCTATGAGGCGGTATCAGAAGAGCAGGGGGGACACTTTGTGTATGTCCAGGTGACCGGAGAGAGTTTCACAAAAAGGGCGGTGACCCCTGGCAATAGTGATGGCAGGCTGGTGGAGATCGCCCTGGGGCTGGAGCCGGGAGAAAGGGTGGTTACCCGCGGTGTGATGCTTCTCAAGGCATCCTCCATGGTTACAACCGTGGCAGGTGATGGTCACAATCATTAAATCCGGGAATCATGCTCAACAGAATCATACAATATTCCCTGAATAACAGGATGCTGATCGTCTTTCTTTCCATCATGCTTCTTGCAGGCGGATTAATTACGGTTAGAGAAATGGAAATCGATGTATTTCCCGACCTCACCGCCCCCACGGTAGTGGTGCTTACCGATGCCCATGGCATGGCGGCTGAGGAGGTGGAGACCCTGGTCACCTTTCCCATCGAGTCCTCACTCAACGGGGCCACCGATGTGAGGAGGGTTCGTTCAAGCTCATCCTATGGATTTTCCATTGTGTGGGTTGAATTCAAATGGAACACCGATATTTACAGGGCCAGGCAGATTGTGAGTGAAAAGCTTCCGACCATCGCTGCACTTCTTCCCAAGGAGATTGAAACACCCATCCTGGCTCCCCAGACCTCTGTCATGGGCGAGATCATGCTGGTCTCCCTCACCTCGGATTCGCTTACCATGTTTGACCTGAGAACCATTGCAGACAAGCAGGTGAGGCAGCGCCTCCTGTCGGTCACCGGTGTTGCCCAGGTGGTGGTCATGGGGGGGTTGCCCAAACAGTACCAGATCCTGGCTGATCCCCGGAAAATGAAATATCATGATGTATCCCTCAGGGAACTGACCGGTGCCGCAGAAAATACCAACAGCAATGCCTCGGGTGGATTTATAAACCAGCATGGCCAGGAATACATTGTCAGGGCCACCGGCCGTTCCAGGGATCCCCGGGAGATTGGAACATCCGTGATCAAGATCAGGAATGAAAATCCTGTAAAGATCCTGGATGTGGCAGAGGTGAAGATCGGACATCCCGATAAGATCGGGGATGCCTTCCTCAACCGCTCGCCCGCTGTGATCATGACCATTTTGAAACAACCCAATATCAATACCCTCGTATTGACCGAGGAGGTGGAGAAGGCCCTCGATGCCCTGGGCACCTCACTCCCTGAGGGGGTGGAGATCAATTCCGGGATATTCAGGCAGGCCGATTTCATCAATACGGCAGTGAGCAACGTATTCCGGGTTCTTTTAGAAGGAGGTGTGTTTGTCACGATCATTCTGTTCCTTTTTCTCCTTAACGTAAGGACCACCCTGATCTCGCTTGTGGCCATCCCCCTCTCACTATTGCTTTCCATTATCACCCTGAGGTTGCTGGGACTCACAATCAACACCATGTCCCTGGGTGGCATGGCCATTGCCATTGGAGCCCTGGTGGATGATGCGATCATCGATGTGGAGAATGTATTGAAACGGCTGAAACAGAATTACAGAAAGCCGAAAGAGGATCAGGAGGGTACCCTGCAGGTAATTTACAAAGCCTCGGTGGAAATCAGGTCATCCATTGTCCAGGCCACGCTGATCATCATCGTGGCCTTCATCCCCCTTTTCTTCCTGGCAGGAATGGAAGGCCGCATGCTGAAACCACTGGGGATCACTTTTATTGTTTCCCTGATAGCCTCCCTGCTGGTGGCGCTCACCCTGACCCCGGTTCTTTCCAGCTATATGCTTACCACCCCGAAACAACTTTCCCGGGATGAAAGGGGGGGCAATATTTTCGTCCAGAAACTGAATACCTGGTATGGGAAAGCCCTGGGTACATTCCTGAAATTCAGGCATATGGTAATTATCACATCCTCCGGGTTGCTGGTGCTTGCCATCTTCATGTTCTTCAGATTCGGGAGCTCTTTTTTACCTGAATTCAACGAGGGTACACTCACCATCACAGCCATTACCCTGCCTGGGATATCGCTGGAGGAGAGCAACCGGATCATGGACCGGATCGATGCTGAACTCCTGGAGATCGCTGAGATAAAATATGTGAGCCGACGTACCGGCAGGGCCGAACTGAATGAACACAGCCACGGAGGATCAAATTCTTCAGAGATCGATGCACCTTACCTGCTCTCCGAAAGGAATTACGAAGTGTTTATGGATGAAGTGAGGGACAGGCTCACAGGAATTCCCGGTATCAACCTGAATATCGGTCAGCCACTTGGTCACCGAATCGACCATATGCTGTCCGGTACAAGGGCCAGCATTGCCATTAAACTTTTCGGAAAAGACCTTGGGACCATGTACAGGGTGGCAAACGAAGTGAAAGAGACCATTTCCGGAATCCCCGGATTGGTAGACCTGAATGTGGAGCAGCTGGTTGAGATTCCGCAGCTTCAGATAAGGCCCAGGAGGGAAATGCTGGCCAGATATGGGATCCCTCAAAATGATCTGACGCGTTTCGTGGAAACCGCCATCGCAGGGGAAAAGGTGGCTGAAGTATACGACGACAACCTGAACTTTGACCTTATTGTCAGGTACGACGAGCGGTTTCGCAACAGCATGGAATCCATTGAAAATAGCCTTATGGATACACATGAGGGGTATAAGGTCCCCCTGATGTATGTGGCCGACGTGGTCTCCACCAGCGGTCCGAACACCATTAACCGTGAGAATGTGCAGCGTAAACTGGTGATCTCTGCCAATACAGCCGGCCGCGACCTGGGAAGTGTGGTTTCTGAAATTCGTGAGGCCATTGGCAATGGGGTCTCTCTCCCCAATGGATACAGGATCGAATACGGTGGCCAGTTCGAAAGTGCAAAAAATGCCACTACGACCCTGCTCATCACTTCGCTTCTCGCCATTCTTGTGATTTTTGTGATCCTGTTCCAGGAATTCAGGAGCGGAAAGCTGGCTGGGGTCATCCTGCTAAACCTTCCGTTGGCTTTAATCGGTGGTGTGGTGGCCATCAAACTGACATCCGGGGTCATCAGCATCCCTTCGATCATCGGGTTTATCACACTTTTTGGGATAGCCACCAGGAATGGGATTCTCCTGGTATCCAGGTACAGCCATCTGCGCAGTGAGGGATGGGGATTGCGGGAAACCATTCTCCAGGGATCGGTGGACAGGCTCAATCCGATCCTGATGACCGCACTGGCCTCAGCGCTGGCGCTGATCCCCCTGGCCATGGGAGGAGATAAGCCGGGGAACGAGATACAGAGCCCCATGGCTGTAGTCATCCTCGGGGGTCTGGTCACCTCCACCCTTCTTAACCTGATCGTCATCCCTTCCGTCTATTATATACTTGAAAAGAGAAAATGATGAATGCACGAAATATAGTTTCCCTGTTCTTTGGCTTCGGCACATTCATATGCGCTGCCGGACAGCTCCCGGCCCCCGATACTTTGTTCAGCAAAGTGCTGGAGAATAACAAATCCCTTAGGGTTGCCAGGGAAGCATACCAGGTAAGTATACTGGAAGCGGGAACCGGCAATACGCCTGCGGATCCCCTAGTGGAAATCGGTTACCTCTATGGCAAGCCTTCCGACTTGGGGAACCGGTTGGATATACGGGTGAACCAGCAGGTGGATTTTCCCACCACCTACATCCACAGATCCAATGTCAGGAAGATAAGGAACACCAAGGCGGAGCTTGAGTATGCCATTGCCCGGCAGGAGATTTTGCTTCGGGCCAAACAGCTGTGGATTGAACGGATCCATCTGAACCAGCAGGAGAAGATGCTCCTGACAAGGCTCCAGCAGGCAGAGATCATTCACGAGCACTTCAAGAAAAAGCTTGCTGCAGGAGAGGTGGACCTCCTGACCTTCAACCAGTCGACCCTCCAGCTGGCTGCCACCGAAAGTGAGTATGACCGGGTGCTTTCAGAGGTAAGAGGCAACCAGCTGGCCCTGGATGAGATCTCAGGAGGCTCAGGGGTGGAAATCGGGGATACCCTGTTTCCCGCCCCGGTCACGATTATCCCTGATTCCCTGCTCCGGGATTACATGCAGGAGCCCGCATTACAACTGCATACCCGTGAACTTCAATTGAAAGAGGAGCAAAAAAGCCTGACGGTCAGCCAGCACCTGCCAAAAATTTCAGCCGGGTACTATTCCGAATCTGTCCTGGACCAGCAGTTCAAAGGTTTTCAGGTGGGCATTACCGTGCCCCTCTGGGAAAATGCCAACCGCATTAAAATGGCGAAATCAGAAGTGGCCTTTGCCGAAGCAGACGCCAACCGGTATACCTACCTGCAGGGGAAGGAAATCAGGAAAAAGCTGGATCAGCTGGAGAGCTTGAAATCCAGGGCCCTGAAACTGGAAGAAGCGCTCGGGGAAGGGAACAGTGCCGGTTTACTGGCTCTGGCACTAAGGGGCGGAGAGATCTCCCTGACAGAGTATTTCTATGCCTCCGATCTCTATTTTCGGAACGAACAGCTGCTGCTTGATTACAAAAGGGACCAGTTGCTGATGGAAGCGGAGTTGTTGAAGCTCTATCTTTAGGAGGCGGTCCTTAGGAGATCTCCTCAATACACAGGCTGGTGATCAATTCGGAGGAAGATATTCCCCGGAAGGTGCCAGTGACGGGCATGGTATGCTCATAAGAGGTGCTGGCGGCAACAGGAATATGTGTGTTACCCGCCAACAGGCCATTGGTGGGATCGAATCCGATCCAGCCAGCCCCCGGCAGATAAGCTTCAAGCCAGGCGTGCAATTCATATTCCGGAGTCTCCTTGGGGATGTAATAATACCCGCTCACAAATCTCGTCGCGATACCATAATGCCTTAAAATCTGGATCTCCATCCATGCCAGATCCCTGCAGGAGCCCTTTTTCTGCTCAAAGGTAATTTGGGGATGATTGGGGACACCCTCCATCCGCGTTACAACCTCAAAATCTGTATGTATTTGCCTGGTAAGGTTCGTAATGAAGGGTGCTGTTTTAGATTGGGATTCCTTCAGCAGGATATCCCCAAAATCAATGATGAATTGTGAAATTACTTCCGTTTTAAGATTGGGCCGCACCATGGGCGCTATGGAATCCGGATATATAAACGGGATCTCTTCATAATCCAACGGATATATGAGGAAATTGAAGGGGTTCACTTCCCTGGTATTAATGATGGAGGAGGCCTCTATATTCAACCTGTCTGTCATCTGGTCGAACCAGGCAAACTGAACCAGGTTATTCTCCTGGTCTTTAATTTCCTTGATCCCAGCAGGGGCCGGGAACACCTTAAGATCATATGATTCCACCCCAATATATGAAGTACTGGCTGGTCTGAATCTCAGATAATGAGGTTCAAGAAAGATTTCCGTCCCAAACCGGTACCCGGTTTTGTGTGCAATCCTCAACCTCATGCTGCTTTATTCATAGACTGTGTCTTCATCAAGGGTCACTTCGTGCTCTTCAGCCCTTGAGAACAACTTCTCCATCCAGGCCTCAGGCAAATCATCAATTGACTTATTCAACAAATTATTCCAGAGTTTGGACAACTTCTGGAGCTCTTCTTTTTTATATCTCTTCTCGATAATTTCGTAGGAATCTTTCGGATAGTAGACCACATCAATTGGATAATCCACATCATTTGCACTGATGCGGGTCGCATCAAAGGAAAGGAATCCGGCCTTCAATGCAAACTCCATCGTGGAGGTGTATCGAACCGACCTGTCAAGGATAGGCTTCCCATACCCGTTATTGCCGATAATGACAAAAGGTGAACCTTCTGAAATCTCCACCCAGTTGCCTTCGGGATACAAAAGATAGATCTTATGTTCCTCATCGTCCTGCAGCTGTCCTCCCACGATGGCAAAAAGGTTAAAACTGAGCCCTGCCTCTTTTAAAGAGGACTTGTCTTCGCTGGCAGCCCGTTTCACCTGGTTTGAAAAAGCATTGACCGCTTTATACAGTTTGTTGAACGATTCATCGTCCTGATCAATAATTTCACGGAAATAGGTGAGCGCCTTGTCCCTCACCGAGCGCAAACCGGAAGTCATAATGAAAAAGGAGTGGTTCTGCTTATTTACAGTGAATACCTTTTTCGCCCTTGTGGTTTCACTGCCAGAGGTAATCCTGGTGTCAGAAATTCCTACAATTCCTGATTTTACTTTGATCCCTAAACAATACGTCATGAAATACCAGATTATATAGATAAGTTTCTTTTGGATAGATTTTCAATGGAAAAAAAGGTTTCGTGGACAGAAAGGGAAACCTCATTCAGTTTCTCCTGGAAGTTATCGAGGAATTCATGCAATCCTGAACTGAAAATTTCATCAATATCTGAATATTCAAGCCCGGATCTTAACATTCCCAATTGTTTTTGGGCCGAATTGGCACCTCCTCCCGCACTCCCTGCAATGATATTCAGTGATTGTTCCGCATGTATCAAACAACTTAGCATGGCCCTGGGAAAAATCGTATCCAGCACCAGAAACTGCGAGATGCCCACAGGCGTAAGTTTTCCATTCTTTTTACGATACATATCATAGGCACTCACCGACTTCAGCAGTGCAGTCCACTGCAGCAAATCTATGGGTGATCCCACTGCCTCGGGATTTGGCAGAAGCATGTGGTATTTGACATCGAGAACCCTGGAGGTTTTATCTGCACGTTCCATCAATTGTCCCATCTTTCCAAAATGCCACCCAAGGGTCCTGGAAATCGTGGCATCAAGAATTCCGTAAAGCAGCTGGCAACCCTTTTTTATCTCTGTAAAGAAACTCCTTGGATCCTTTTTTTTCCACAGTTCCCTTTCATGCCCGGTCTTGACCAGCAAATACATGGAGTTTAACTGCTCCCATACTTCCCTGGTTATTTCGGATCTGACGGTCCGTGCATTTTCCCGTGCCTTGATCAGGGAGTTGTATATTGAATTGGGATTATTGAGATCAAACCCAAGAAAATAGACGACCTTTTTCTTTTCCGCTTTGCCATAGAGCGATTCATAGAGTTTCCAATCTCCGGTGGTTACCACCAGCGGCCTCCATTGTTCGGAAAGTTCAGGCGGCAACTCCAGGGATAAATTAAAGTTTACATCCAAAAACCTGGCATAATTTTCTGTCCGTTCCACATACCTGTTCATCCAGTATATGGCATCTGCAACCCTACTGAGCATTTTTCACCTCTTTCGTTTTATTTAGCACCCAGGTATCCTTGCTGCCCCCTCCCTGGGATGAATTTACCACCAGTGACCCCTTCTTCAGGGCAACGCGAGTGAGGGCCCCCGGAATAATCTTGATCTCCTTCCCGTAAAGCACATAGGGCCTAAGGTCCACATGCCTCCCTTCAATGGTTTCATCGGTCAAGGTGGGGACCGTGGAGAGGTTAATCACTGGCTGGGCAATATAGTTCCTTGGATTGCTCCTGATCCTTTCGATGAACATCTTCTGCTCTTCCCTGGTGGATTGCGGCCCTATAAGCATCCCGTAACCGCCTGAAGCATCGGTCTGTTTTACAACCAGCTTGCCGATGTGCTCGGTTACATATTTTAAATCTGATTCCTCTGCGCATATGTAGGTATGCACGTTTGGCAGGCTGATTTCCTCACCCAGGTAGTATTTAACAATCCTTGGAATATAGGCGTACACAGCCTTATCATCAGCCACGCCGGTGCCGGGTGCATTCACCAGGGTCACCCTGCCTTTTTTATAGGCATTGAATAATCCCGGAGTACCCAGCATTGAATCTTTTCGGAATGCGGCAGGATCAATGAAATCGTCGTCAACCCGCCTGTAAATCACATCCACCCGTTTCAAACCCCTGGTGGTGATCTTGTATACATAATCATCCACCACTACCAGGTCCCTTCCTTCCACCAGCTCGGCACCCAGTTGCTGGGCCAGGTAGGAATGTTCAAAATAGGCCGAATTATAGATTCCCGGGGTCAAAACTGCGATGGATGCCGGAGAAGCGGGAGATACGGACTCAAGCATGTCCCTCAGAAAGTGCGAATAATTGTAGACGGGTCTGACATTTAATTTTTCAAATAATTCCGGAAAGGTACGTTTCAGGATCTCCCTGTTCTCAAGCATATAAGAGACCCCCGATGGACACCGCAGGTTATCCTCCAACACATAATACTGTCCATTATCTCCCCGAACCAGGTCAGTACCCGTAATATGACTCCAGACGCCTTCAGGCGGTTTTAATCCTGCACACTGTTTTAAATAGGTGGCGCTGGAGAGGATCAGCTCTTTGGGTATTATTTTATCTTTAATTACTTTCTGATCATTGTAGATGTCATCAATAAACAGGTTCAGTGCCTGAATCCTCTGCTTCAGGCCGGCTTCCAGATAATCCCAATCTTCGCTGCTTATGATCCTGGGTATGATATCGAGATGCAGGATCCTTTCAATTCCCTGGTTGTCGCTGTAGACATTAAAGGTCATTCCCATGGAGAGTTGAGCCCGGTCCGTAGCATGCTGAAGAGAATTCAGTTTTTTCCACCCAATTTTCTGGATCCGATCCATAAAATGTTGATAATGTGGGCGTACCGATCCGTTCTCCATGAACATCTCGTTGTAGAGACCCTTCTCGGTATTTTGTTCAAATTTTAATTCGGGCATTGCTCTTCTGTTTTTGGTCCCGTCTTCACCGGATAAACCACTTCATCCACGATGTGACCTTATATATGACATAATTTTGTCCCTTTTGTTAGAGCTGGACCCATAAAACTTTCAGGAATCAATCCATACAGAACCATGATCAGGGCAGGAGGCTGACCATGCCAGGAGGTACGCAATTCTTATAGCCACTTCTTCCGCCGGAAGTAGATCAACAACCCGCCCCCCACAATGATCACCACAATCCAGAAGCCCAGGTAGCCGTATTTAAACTTCAGTTCGGGGATAAATTCGAAATTCATCCCGTAAATGCCTGCAATGAAAGTCAGGGGAATGAAGATGGATGCAAAGATGGTAAGCACCTTCATCACCTCGTTGGTGCGGTTGCTGACGTTGGTATGGTAAATATTCAGGTGGTCGGAGATCATTCCGTTATAGAGTTCAATGGCATCGGAGGCCTGGATCACCAGCTCGTTAAGATCCCTCAAATAATGGAGATACTTCTCGTCGAACATGGTGTGATCGGAACGTAAAAAATGGCTCATCAGTTCTTTTACAGGCCTCACCGATTTCCTGAGATAGGATAATTCTGTTTTGTACTTATAAATTTCCTCCACCAGCGTTTTGTCCGGACGACTGAATAACCGCTCTTCAAGGGCTTCGATATTCCGTCCGAGGGTCTCCACAATGATGATATAGTTGTCCACAATGGTATCCAGCAGCGCATAGGAGAGATAGTCGGGGTCGATAAGCCTGGCCCGCTTCTTGGTATTTCGAATGCGTTCCCTCACCGGGTTAAAGACATCCCCGACCTGTTCCTGCAGGGTAAGCACATACCTGTGTCCCACGATCAGGGAAAATTGCTCCGCAGATATCAGTCTTGCTTCCTCATCATACTTCAGCATTTTCAGGATGAATGCATCGTAGTCGTCGCCATCATCATATTTAGGCAGCTGGTCCGTATTCATGATATCCTCCAGCAACAGGGGATGCAGCTCAAAAATCTCACCCATTCTCCGGATCATCTCCAGGTCATGAATTCCATAGATGTTGATCCACGACGTCCCTTCTGAGTTTAGGCAAACCGCTGCCTCCTCAATGGATCCCAGGTCCTTTTCGACCAGGTTTTCCGCATCAAATTCCATTAACCTGATTACCGGATTCTCCATCTTCTGGTTCCCGATCAACACCAGGGACCCCGGCATCTGACCTTTGGCTGCTATTCTGTCTTTGATGAATCTTGCCATGGCTGCGTGTTTTTATAAACGATGGTGCGGTAAGGGAACGGGATCTCGATCCCGTTTTGATCAAACTCCTCCTTAAAGGCTTTATAGAGGTCCGTCTTCAGGTTAAACCCGGTAGGATGGTCCCTTGTCCAAACAAAGGCCCTCAGGTTGACCGATGAATCTCCAAATCCGATCACCCGGACTATCACGGGGGGGACCTTATCCAATTTTTCTTCTTCGTTCCGGTTGTCAATAAAGTCCGGGTGATTCATTGAAACCCTCTGCATGATCTCCATGGCCTTATCGATATCCGAATCATAGCTGATCCCCACCTCGATGAAGTTGCAGATGGTTTCATCCACAATGCTTGAATTGATGAGAATTTCGGAACTGATCACCGAGTTCGGGATGATCATCCTGCGGTTTTCATAGGTCCGGATCACGGTATGCCTGAGGGTGATATCCTCGACCCTACCCTTCGGCAGGGATCCCACATCAATGACATCGTTTACCCTGAAGGGCTTAAAAATAACGATGAACACACCGCTTACAATGTTTGAAAAAGCCTGTTGAGAGGCAAAGAGGGCAATGGCTGTCAGGATCCCTGCCCCTGCAAACATGGTCAGGCTGAGGGTCTTCAGCATAGGAATGGTGTAAAATATGAAGATGACCGCTCCTGTGAATACAAAAAAGGAGACCGCATTCTTCAGAAAATTGAACTGGGTGGGATCCACCCTCAAATTTTTGGAAGAGGCCCTGATGAAACGGTTGATCAGGACCCTGAAGATCTTCGATATCAC
The DNA here is from genome assembly GCA_024640885.1 of Bacteroidota bacterium. Taxonomy (GTDB): domain Bacteria; phylum Bacteroidota; class Bacteroidia; order Bacteroidales. Next base: position 23,972 of record JAHEEC010000009.1, read on the forward strand.
AAAAGCTGCCACCAGTGTGGCAGCCGAAATAATGGTATATTTTACAATGGGGATGGTAAATATCTCCTTCATCCGATCTTGAATCTTACAATTTTGCCCCTAAATTAATCATTAGTTTCTTCTACCCATAAATTGTATGCTCCTTCAGTCAAAATCCCCGATAAATCCTGATCCAAAATTTCCACGTACCCATCCTGGGTAATTCCGGTATGAACCTGTACTTTTCTAAAACTTAATTGATCGGCAGTCTCTTCTGACAGGACCATCACATAATCCTGATCCCGCTGCCTGACCAGGGCCTGTTCGGGGATGGCCAGCGCCTCGTGCCGGTGGGTAATGATCCGCGCCTCCACATATAGATTGTTGACCAATCCTTCAGAGTTTCCGATCTGTGCCAGGCAGGCGATGGTCCGGGTATCGGGATCGATGGAACCTCCCAGGTGGCTGATGGTGGCCTCATACTCCCTTTCCGGATGATCCGGAACATAGAAGCGAACAGGCTGTCCCTCCATGATATCTGCCAGGTCGTGTTCAAATACCTGGAGTTTAAGCTGAAGGTTTTTCGTATCCACCAATTCCAACAGGGTCTCCTGCGTTTCCACTGCCTGTCCCAGCACCAGATCCTGCCTGGTGATCACACCCCGGATGGGGGCCCTAACCGATATATGGGGGGTGATCGATCCCTGTTCAATCATCGAAGGATCAATTTGAAGCATGCGCAAACGGGCCTTAAGTCCCTCCACCCTTGCTTGCATGCTCCTGAAATCACTCTCTGTTTTAAGAAAATCCTTCCTGGCCACAATGGCATCCTGGGAGAGGGCTTTCAGCCGCTCATAATCTGCGGCCAGCAGGTTCAACTGATTGAATGCCTCCGCGTACTCCTGCTGTATGAGGATGATCTCATTCCCTTCCAGTGAGAACAGTACCTCCCCCCTGTTCACCAGCTCCCCGGGATTGTGGTTGATTTTCATTATCCTTCCCGGTACCAGCGAAGAGATCTTTGCGCTTCCTGAAATGGTGGAAACCACATTTCCGTTGGCGTTGACCTCGAGGCTGAAAATCCGGGATCCGGGATCCCCCACTTTCATCCCCGATGATTCAAACTGGGTCCTGGTGAGCTTCAGGATTCCTGCCTGATCCAACAGCAGGGTTTCTCCCTGTACACCGGCTCCCTGGTTCTCACCGGCTCCCTTGTTGCAGGATGCCACCCCAATCAGGGCCGGAATTGAAAAGAGAAGCAGGTGATATCTGATACGGATTGCATGCATGGTCATTGTGGTTATTCAAGTGTCATGAAATTGATCTCAAGGGCTAATTCATTGTAGAGATAAAGATTCTCCAGGTAGTTCAACTCAATCTCCACTGCACTGTCAATGCTCTGGACCAACCTGAAAAAATCGATCTCCCCGGCAGCGTAGCTTTGTTGCGCGGATCGGATCAGTTCCGAGGAAAGCTCCCTCCCGGTCTGTTCATAGAATTGAATGACCTCCCGGTGTTTCATCATCCCGGAGGTTAATTCGGCAACCCGGCTTTCATACTTCCGGATATAATTTGTTTGCATACTGGCGTTGGCCTCCAATGCCAGTTGTTTGGCTTTTACCCTGGCTCTTTGCTCTCCAAAAAATAGGGGAACGCCCAGGCCAACTTCGAAGCCCTGGTAGTGCCTGGCGCCCTCATACCGGTTGGTCCCGTTGAAATACTGGAGCGTTACATCGGGTAACAATATGTTCTTCTCCACCTTCATTTCCGCATCCTGCTTCAGGGCACTGTTCTGCAGATAATGAAATCCCGGGTCGGAGGTTACACCACCCGGATTCAATGCGATCTCATGAAGCGGCTCCCCAGGCAATACGAAGAGGCTGTCGTATTGCATGAGCGTGGCCAGGTTTGCATAGGCTATATCAATGTCGTGTTGCAGCTGCATCTGGCTGAGCATGATCCGGTCATGTTTCGAACGTGCAATGAGCATCTCCAGGTAGGTGGTTTCTCCCTGGTCAAAGCTTGCCTCTGCTGCTGAGGTAAAACGCATGTAAATGCTATCCACCATGTTGTATGCCCGTTGCCTGTTCTGAAGATAGATGGCATTATAATATCTTTTGGCCACATCCCGGGTCATCTGCCTTTTCTTTTGCTCCAGTTCGTCCAGGGCCATGGAATAGGCCATGGAATAGGCATTTTTCTGGGCAAAATAGAGGGTGGGAAAATCAAACCGTTGCTCCCCTCCAATCACCCCGATGGGGTAATCGTTAGCTGCCACATTGTTTTCATCGTAGTTGTAGCGAATGATTGTTTTATCGATGGCAAAAGCTGTTTTGATCAGGGCCTTGCTCTCTTCAGCCTTCAGCCGGTAGGCCTCCAGTTCACTGTTATTGCTGTAGGTGAGTTCCAGTGCTTCCTGCAGGGATATTTCACGCGGGGTATTCCCGGCCACTGTACCAGGTTGTGCATTGGCCAGTGCCGGAAGGCAAAGAATCATGCCAAGGATCATCCAGAGTTTCATGGGTATTTCTTTGGCCCTTTTCAACTTTGGGGGCCACAGTTGTATGCCCATCACATCATCCACCAGGGCATAGAGCAGGGGCAGGGCAAGCATGGTCAGCAGGCTGGAAGTGACCAGGCCCCCGATCACCACCGTGGCCAGGGGGCGCTGCACCTCGGCCCCGGCCGAGGTGGAGATGGCCATGGGCAGAAATCCCATGGCCGCTGCCGATGCGGTCAGTAACACGGGACGCAGGCGTTCACGGGTTCCTTTCAGGATCCGCTCCTTCATATCGGTGATGCCCTGCTCTTTCAGGTCATTCAGGTGCTCGATCAGGACGATCCCGTTCAGTACGGCGATCCCAAAGAGGGCAATGAAGCCAATACCTGCAGAAATACTGAATGGCATGCCCCTGATCCACAGAAGGAAAACACCACCCACGATGGAAAGGGGGACAGCGGTAAATACCAGGATGGCCTCCTTGAAAGAACTGAAGGCAAAGTGGAGAAAAATAAAGATGAGCAACAAGGCGATTGGAACAGCCACCTTCAATCTTCTTGAAGCATTTTTCAGGTTTTCGAACTGCCCGCCGTAATCGATGTAATATCCTGCAGGGAGCTCCAGTTTCTCACTCAGGATGGGTTCGATATCCGCCACAACCGATTGAAGGTCCCGGTTTCGGACGTTGACGCTGACCACCACCCTCCTGCGCGTATTATCCCTGGATATTTTTGCCGGGCCCGAAGAGTATTCGATGGTCGCCAGTTCCTCCAGGGGGATCTGTCCTCCATGGGGCAGCGATACCGGAAGGTTCCTGATATGTTCAATATCGACCCGGTATTCAGGGAGCAACCGCACCACAAGGTCAAATCTCCTCTCCCCTTCAAAAATACTTCCTGCAATAGCGCCCCCGAAAGCCATGGTTACATATCTGTTCAGCTCCTCAATGGATTGGCCATAATAGGCCACTTTGTTGCGCCTGTACTTCACACTCATCTGTGGCAGACCTGCCGTTTTCTCCAAAATGATATCGGCCGCCCCGGGTACCCCGGTGATCAGTTGCTTGACCTCCTGTGCTTTCGCGGCAAGGATCTCAAGGTCGTCCCCGAAGATCTTGATGGCCAGGTCGGCCCTCACACCGGTGATCAGTTCATTAAACCGCATTTCGATGGGCTGGGTGAACTCATAATCGATTCCGGGAATGACAGTCAATGCCTCCTTGAAACGATTGGCCAGTTCCTCCTTGCTGCCGGCAGATACCCATTCTTCCCTGGGGATCAGCTTGATAATCATATCGATCTCCTCCATGGACATGGGATCGGTGGGCACTTCTGCAGCCCCGATCCTGCACACGATCTGGTCCACCTCCGGAAACTTTTCCATCAGAATGTTCTCCATCCGGGTGGTCAGTTCCACGGTTTTTGAAAGTGAAGTACCCGTTTTCAATACCGGCTGGATCACAAAATCACCTTCATCCAGGGTAGGCACAAATTCACCTCCCATCCTTGAGAAAATGATCCCTGTGAGGACCAGGGAAGCCAATGCCATGCCGAATATGACCCCCTTGTGGTCATAGGACCACCGGATGACAGGATCGTAGGACCGGTAAAAGAGCCTCATAAGATAACGGGTGAGGAAAAATTGTTTCTCCTTTCCGGGTTTCAGGAATACAGAAGAAGCCACAGGAAGCCAGGTGAGGCCAAAAAACATGGCCCCAAGCAGTGCAAATGAAAATGAGAGGGCCATGGGCCTGAACATCTTTCCTTCAACCCCGCTCAGCGAAAGCACAGGAATAAAGACGATCAGGATGATCAATTGTCCGAAGATGGCCGAATTGATCATTTTTGACGCCCCGTCAAAGGTGATCCTGTCCATCAGGCTCTGTTTTTCATCCCCCTGCCGGATCTCAATATTGGCCCGGTTCATGGTCAGTTTCACAGCAATATACTCCACGATGATCACCGCCCCGTCAATAATGATCCCGAAGTCAAGCGCACCAAGGCTCATAAGGTTAGCGTCAATGCCAAAAATGTACATCATGGAAATGGTGAAAAGAAGGGAGAGTGGAATCAGGGAGGCGATGACCAGTCCCGAGCGAAGGTTGCCCAGCAACAGCACCACGATCACAAATACGATCAGACAACCAAAGAGGAGGTTCTCAAAAACGGTCCTGGAGGTTTTGGAGATAAGTTCACTCCGTTCAAGGATCGGGTTGATAAAAACCCCTTCCGGAAGGGTATTCTGTACTTCAGCCACACGGGCCTTCACCGCTTCGATCACATCGTTGGAATTGGCACCCTTCAGCATCATGATCTGACCCAGCACCTTTTCCCCTTCGCCATTCGCCGTAATGGCTCCAAAGCGATTGGCACTGCCAAAGCGCACCGTGGCCAGATCCTTCACCAGGACCGGGACCTCCCCGGTATTGGCAACCACCACATTTTCCAGGTCCTCGATGGAAGTGACAAGCCCGTCACCCCTTATGAAATAACTCTGGTTCTGTTTCTCAATGTAGGCCCCCCCAGTCACACTGTTGTTATTCTGTACCGCATTAAACACTTCCAGGAGGTTGATTCCCATTCCTTTTATCTTCTCGGGGTTGATGGCCACCTCGTATTGTTTTAAATAACCTCCCCAGGTATTTACCTCCACCACCCCCGGGATACCGGAAAGCTGACGCTTTACCACCCAGTCCTGCATGGTGCGGAGCTCCATGATTGAATATTTTCCCTCATATCCGGGTTTGGTATCCAGGATATACTGGTAGATCTCCCCAAGCCCGGTGGTGATCGGCCCCATTTCCGGGGTTCCAAAACCTTCAGGAATATTGGCGGTTGCGGTTTTGATCTTTTCGGCGATCAACTGCCGTGGGAGATAGGATCCCAGCTTATCTTCGAACACAATGGTCACCACGGAAAGACCGAATTTGGAGATGGACCGTATTTCGGTGACACCCGGAAGATTGGACATTTCCAGCTCAACCGGGTAGGTAATGAACTGCTCCACATCCTGGGTGGACAGGCTGGTGGAAGTTGTGATCACCTGGACCTGGTTGTTGGTGATATCCGGAACGGCTCCCACGGGGATCTGGAATATGGAATAGACCCCAAATCCCGCAATGAAAAGGGTCAACAAAAGGACAATCAGCTTGTGATTAATGCTTAGATTAATGATCCGGTTCAGCATGCTGGAGTGTTTTCAGTCATTCGAATGCCTGTAAAAGCATATTAAAATTACTCAAAACAACCACATGGACCACAACGATCCGGGCAATAATTGGGCAGTTATTATAAAAAAGGAATAAACCGGGGTACCCGCTTTTTGTAGGCTTCATAATCCGGGTATTTTCCCGAAGAGATGGCTTCGCTGAAATTGCTGCTACCCCAGAAGAGCAGCACCAGCAGGATTGCACCCATCACGGACCAGTTGATCCAGATCCCGGTTGCAGATACACTGAAGAAATAGATGACGATCCAGATGGCCTGCTCCGCACTGTAATTGGGATGGCGCACCATGCCCCATAATCCGGTATCCACAAATCCCTTCTTAAACCGGTCAGGAAGGTCTCCGCCGCCGGCCTTCAGGCTCTTTTTCTCCTTGTGAAAGTTCCATTGTTGCTGATCGGCCACTGTCTCCGCGATGACAAGCAAGATGATCAGTACGGCAAGGATATAATCGGCCCACCCCAGGGGTTTTCCTCCCATGCTTTTCAGGGCGGGAAGGGTGATGAGCAATACAAGCCCGAGCTGGTAGAGGGAGATGAACAGGAGGTTAAAGAGGGCCCATTTCCACCTGGCCGCAAATTCCGGTTTGCTTCTCAGCACCGGCCAGCGGTAATCCTCTTCACCGCTCCAGAACTTCAGCGAATAACCACCCCTTCTTGAAAAGTTATAGGACAGCCTGATCCCCCATACAGATACCACCGCGGCAATCAACAGGAGCCTTGGTTCGAACCCCGACTCCACGCAAATGATCCAGACGTACACCATGGGCAGGATGCTCCAAAGTTTATCCACCTGGCTGTGGTTATTGCTGATAGAACTTACTGTAAAACAGAGCGCTGCGGCAACCAGGTACACAATCACAAGGTGCATGAGCACAGATTTCTGGGCCACCCCCAGGGGCTCATCGAAAGTAAAGGCAAGGACCGGGATCACGATGATGGTCACCAGCAGGAAGAGAACGGTTTTCCACATTTTTAAAGCAGTTTAGGGTTAATGCAACCCCATGTTTTTGGAAACAAGGGCAAACAAAAATAACAATTGATTTGAATTTTGGATGCGAGGGGGTGATGTGGCAAGCAACCATATTCTGTTATCTTTGGTTCTTTACTCATGAAAGCACCTCAGATGAAACCGATCCTGACCATCCTTTTACTGGCCTCATTCGGGGCATTATTTTCCCAGGTTCCCGATGGGGGCACCATGCTCAATTCCGAATCAGGCACCACCTACCAGAGTTTCGGCAACTCCACACTCACCGAAGTGGCGGTGACCGGACAGCCCTTTACCCAGGCCCTCAGGGTGGCTGTGGGAAGCAATGTATCCAATGCATGGGATGCACAACTCAAATTTCCAGCGGCGGCCGGAATTGAAGAAAATGACGTGGTCCTGGTGGCCTTTTATGCAAGAACCGTCTCTTCCATCCAGGAGACCGGGGAGGGAGAGGTGACGGTCTGTATCGAGGAGAATGTGAGCTACGCCAAGGAGCTCTATTATAAAATTTCCATAGGCCAGGAGTGGAAAGAGTATTACGCCCCTGTGCAGATCACCAATACCCTTGATGCCTCATCCGTCAGTTATCTTTTCCACATTGGATATCCGTCCCAGACCATTGAGGTGGCCATGGTCAGGTTTCTCAATTATAAGAATACCAGGACCCTGGCTGAAATGCCCATTACCGAGATCACCTATATCGGCCAGGCACCCGATGCCTCCTGGAGGGCCCCGGCCGAGGAGCGGATCAACCAGATCCGGAAAGGGCGTGCCGACCTTGTGGTCTATGATGCACAGGGCCAGCCTGTCCAGGGCGCCGAGATCTCCATCGAGATGGTCAGTCACCAGTTTGGTTTCGGCACTGCCATTGCCGCCGGCACCTTTAACAGCAATGCCACCTACAGGGAGAAGGTGCTGGAGCTGTTCAATGAGGTGGTCTTCGAGAACGACCTGAAGTGGCCCCAGTTCGATCCAAACAGCAGCAATAATGCGCTCAATCTTGCATTCGATACCCTTGAGGCCCACCAGATCGGGGTGAGGGGCCACAATGTGATCTGGCCATCATTCAGAAACTGCCCCTCCTCTCTTGAGGCTTTGAGGGATAACCCTGTGGCCTTGAAAAATGCCATTGATAAACGCATCGACGATGTGACCGGCTTCACCAGCGGCAGGCTTATTGACTGGGATGTGATCAATGAACCTTATTCAGAACACGATCTCATGGACATCCTGGGAGATGAGGCCATGGCTGACTGGTTCAAAAGGGTGAGAAGATCGGACCGCAGGGCGAAACTTTACCTAAACGATTATTCCATCCTGAGCGCCGGTGGTATCAACAAGAACCACCAGGATTACTATTACAATGTGATCCGATATATTGACAGCCTGGGCGGCGGGATTGAGGGGATCGGCCTGCAGGGACATTTCGGAAGCGAGCTCACTCCCATTGCCCGGGTATATGAGATCCTTGAGAGGTATGCGGCCCTCGGGAAGGAGATGAAGATCACCGAGCATGACATTGACCTGGTCCAGCGAGGGGTCCAGGCCGATTATACCCGTGATTTCATGACCATCCTGTTCAGCCACCCTTCGGTGAAATCCCTCCTGGTATGGGGATTCTGGGAGGGCCGGCACTGGAGGCCCGAAGCCGCTTTCTTCAGTGAAGACTGGAGCATCCGTCCCCATGGCCAGGTGTGGCAGGAGATGATCTTTAACCGGTGGTGGACCCCTGCCATTGATGAATTATCGGGGGACCAGGGTGAGGCCGCTTTTGAAGGATTCCTGGGCACCTATGCATACACCGTTTCGGCCGGGGGGATGGAACGCAAGGGAACATTTACCCTTGATCATTCCTTCCAGAGCGGGGAGTCCAACCAGATTGTCATTTCCCTGGATCCATCGGTTCCCAATGAGGCGGTCATCGTCCCCTCCAGGCCCGGATTCCTTTGCCAGGGGGAACAGGTCACCCTTCAGGCCCCCGAAGGGACCGGCCTGGAGTATGCCTGGTACCGGAACGATACACTGCTCAACGATCAATCCTCCGGGCTCCTCACAGGGACGGCCGGAAGCTATTCGGTGAAAGTAACCAAAAGCGGACTGGAACTTTTTTCTGCCCCTTACGTGCTGGAAGTGAGGGCCATGCCAGAATCCTCCATCGCTCTCTCGGGAAATCCCGCCCTATGCATGGGGGAGGGCATCACGCTGAGCACCGACCCGGCAGTGGGCATACAGTATGAATGGATGGACGGCACCGTCAGGATCCAGGAACAGGTAACATCCATTGAAGTATTCGAACCGGGCCATTACACTCTGGTCGCCAGCTCCAACGGATGCGAGGCCCTCTCCGGAACCGTGGAAGTCACTGTGGGACCCCTCTACGATATTCCCATCGAAGCCCTTGGGGATCTCTCTATATGCGAAGGTGAGGAAGTGGTATTGAGGACCGTTCCCGAACCGGGAAAGATCTATACCTGGAGAAACGGGGACTCCATTGTGGAAGCCGATAATTTCCGGATTCATGCAAGTACGGGCGGTGCGTATCGCGTCTCCAGCATTACGGGAGGGTGTCAAAGCATTTCCGAGCCATTGAATGTGCAGGTCCTCCCTCTGCCGGAAGCCGTCATCACCTATACGGGTGACCTATCCCTCTGCCCGGGCACCACCCTGACCCTTGAGGCAAACACGGGAGCAGGCCTGGCCTATGCATGGCTGAAGGGTGAAACCGCCCTTGAAACCGTTGATCCTTTCCTTGAGGTGGGTGAAGGGGGAAGCTATACCCTGTTGACCGGCAACGCGGGATGTACCGCGACCTCTGAGCCTGTGGTTGTTTCCCTGCTTTCTCCTGAAGATGCCCTCTGCACCACCGGCATTGATATGAACCCGGTGGGAGCCAGGATCTTTCCAAATCCCTTTAAAGGGAGTTTCCAGCTGGAACTGGATTCCCCTTCCCTTGCGGGTACCCGTCTTGAGATATTTGATGCCATGGGGAGACTGGTCGTAATAAATGAAGTGGTACCTGGAACGTCGCTGGTTCATGTGGCCCTTGCAGATCAGGGTATGTTCCTGGCGCGGCTTTACCGGGGAAGGGAATTTTACACTTTTAAGCTCATCGCAGAGTAACCGGTTTACGCGATCCGGCAGTGTGGGTCCTTCTTGCGCAGTGGGGCAGGTGATTGCCCGGCAGATCCCTGAATCCCATCTCCACGCAGGATTCAGGATCACAACAGGTGTAGCACACCCGTTTATAGGCTTGAAAATCAGATAATTCCACATCCGGAGAGAGAAAATCATCTTTCAGGGGTTCCTTCCTTAAAAGATCGGTGCTGAGGTATTTCTTGTTGTCGTCGGGAAAGACGGTGACAACGATCTTTTCCGGCCCGATGATCTGCTGGACCATCAGGGCCCCCAGAAAATTCGCCCCCGAGGATATCCCCACCCCGATCCCCAGCTGCCTGGCCAGCTTCTGTGCCATTAGGATGGCATCTCCATCATCCACACTCATCACCGGGTCAAGTTGATGGAGATCCATAATCTCCGGAACGAATTCATCGGAGATCCCCTGGATGCGATGCCTGCCCACCTTGCAACCGGTGGAAAGCGTGGGTGAGTTGGCCGGCTCCAGCGGGTATATCCGGATGGAAGGAGCTTGCTCTTTCAGGTACTTTCCCACCCCCATGATGGTTCCCCCGGTTCCCACTCCCGCCACAAAAGCATCGGGGATGAGTGACCGGAAACGCAATTGCCACCACAGTTCCGGACCGGTGGTCAGGTAGTGGGCTTCCACATTGTCTGCATTGGAAAACTGGCTGGGTAGAAATACACCCCCCGTGCCGCCTGCCTGGCTTTTCGCCAGGTCAATGCTCGCCAGAAAGCCCCCCTCCTCTTTGGATACCGGCCTGACCTCTGCCCCAAGGCTTTTCATCAGGTTGATCCGTTCCTCACTCAACCAGTCCGGCATGAAAATGCAAACACGGTGCCCAAGAGCCCTTCCCAGGGCAGAAAAACTGATCCCGGTATTCCCGCTTGTGGCCTCAAATATGGAGTCTCCTGCCTTCAACCTTCCCTGGAGGTAAGCTTTACGCATGATATGAAATGCCATCCTGTCTTTGATGCTCCCGGTCATATTCAGGTGTTCGGCCTTGGCATAAATGGACCGCGGTTCACCTCTGAAGGTGAAGTTGATCCTGAGCATCGGCGTGTTCCCGATCAACGCGCCGAGTCCCCATAGACGCTTCTCCTGGGCTGTTTCAATCTCCATATTGGAATTCTGTTTTCAGATTAACCGGAGGAATGTAAGATAATGATAATCACGCTCCGGATTCCCCCTGAAAGGTGCATTTTTTGTGCTTTGTGACAGCAAAGCCTGTGGATTTTAATCCTTTTTTAATCTCATTTTCATGGTTGATTCACATTGCAATGGATGTTTTCATATACTTTTACCCCTTCATTTCATATTTTGCAATTCATGAGGGAAAAAATATTGTTATTCGTTTTTGCGCTGCTTCTTATATCGTGTGAACAGGAGGCCCAGGAGCCTGAATTTTCGAGGGCTCCGGTGGATATCAATGCTTTGCCCTTGCAACTGGGACTGGACAGCGTTCAATCGCTCAGGACCCTGATCGATCCTGCCTTCCAGGCCGACCTCGAACGAACGATCAATTCCAATGCAAAATGGAAAAGGCTGGTGGAGCAGCGGAGAATGGCAGTTGGCCTGGTGGATCTGAGCGATCCGTACCACCCCATATACGCCAGGATGAACGGCAATGTGATGATGTATGCCGCCAGCCTGCCCAAGATCGCCATCCTGCTGGCCACCATGGACGCCCTTGAAAAGGGAGAGCTGGAGGATACACCCGAAATAAGAGAGAAAATGCACCTGATGATCAGCCGTTCCAGCAATACGGCCTCCACTGAATTGATGGACATGCTGGGGTACGAAAAGATTGAAAGTGTGCTGACCGATCCGAAATATGATCTTTACGATGAAGATTACGGGGGAGGCCTCTGGGTTGGGAAACGATATGCCAAGACCGGTGAGCGCTATCCTGACCCGCTGAGGGGAATCAGCCACGGTGCAACCGTCACACAGGTATGCCGTTACTATTACCTGATGGCCTATGGTAAACTGATCAGTTTCGATCGTTCAAAAGAGATGCTAGATTTAATGGCAAATCCCGAACTTCATCATAAATTTGTAGCTAACCTGGAAAAGATCGCCCCACAAGCCAGGCTTTACAGGAAGTCAGGTACCTGGAAAAACTATCATGCAGATTCTGTGCTGGTATGGGGTCCGGAGCGAAGGTATATCCTGGTGGCATTGCTGGAAGATACAGACGGCGAGAAGATCCTTCGTGACCTGGTTTTGGTGGCAGATAACCTGCTGAAGACAAGATAATCAATAGGATGGGCGGTGACTGAGCCCCCGTGGATCAATGATATTTCAAATAGATAACCTAAAGGATCTATTTCAAAAGACCTTCGATGTTCGGGAAGGAGAATTCCGCAGGGCTTTTCTGATGCAGCTGAATATATTTCTGCTCATCTCCACACTGCTGATCATCAAACCCACCATTAATTCTCTCTTCCTGACCAATGTGGGCATTGAAAAACTGCCCCTTGCCTTTATCCTTGTGGCAGTGGTGGCAGGAATTATCATGTCCTTCTATTCCCGGTGGCTTAGGGCCTATTCCCTGGAGAGGGTCATCCACTATACCCTGCTTGTTTCAGTGGGGACCATCACCCTGTTTGCATTGTTGCTCCGGCTTAATTACGTGGAAAAATGGGTACTCTATTTATTCTACGTATGGGTATCGGTTTTCGGGGTATTGTCAGCGTCACAATTCTGGATTTTTGCAAACATCGTATTCAATGCACGGGAAGCCAAAAGACTGTTTGGCCTTATCGGCAGCGGAGCCATCGTCGGCGGCATTTTCGGGGGCTACCTCGCCTCTTTGCTTGCCCCGTTGATGGGAAGTGAAAACCTTCTCTTCGTAGGTGCATTGATGCTGCTCATCGGCATGTTTGTCAACAAGGCCATCTGGAAAAGCCCTGAATTTGCAAGCAAGTCCTTTGGCAGGCAAAAAAGGCGGATGGACAAAATGGCCACGCGCCCCCTTCGGCTGATCAGGGACTCCAGGCACCTCACATACCTTGCCCTGATTACGGTGTTTGCTGTGCTGGTGGCGCGGCTGGTGGATTACCAGTTCAGTGCCATCTCTTCAGCCAAAATCGCCGATGAAGATGAACTGACTGCATTTTTTGGGTTCTGGTTCTCCAACTTTAATATAATCTCTCTCCTGATCCAGCTTTTTCTCACCCGGAGGGTAGTGGGGGTATTCGGTGTGGGGCTCTCCCTCTATATCCTCCCCTTCGGCCTGATGATCGGGGCCCTCGCGGTCTTCTTCGTGCCCGGGCTCTGGTCAGCCATTTTCATCAAATCTGTGGACGGCAGCCTGAAACAATCCATCAACAAATCGGCAGTGGAGTTGCTTGCCCTTCCACTCCCAACCGATGTGAAGAACCAGGCCAAGAGCTTTATCGATGTGGTGGTGGACAGCCTGGCCACCGGACTTAGTGGCATTATTCTGGTGACCCTGGTCAACGGGCTCGATCTCTCGGCCCGTTTTATCAGCCTCTCCATTCTCCTGATGATTCTCCTATGGTTCTATTTCGCCACAAAGGTGAGAAAGGAGTATATCTTGCTGTTCAAGTACAAACTCAAACAATTCCGCACAGACAATCAGCGAACGTTGATGGATATCTCCGAAGAATCGGTTTTCGGAGGGCTCCAGAAGGTTCTTGAGACCGGTACACACAAGCAGATCCTCTATGTGCTCCATAAAACCGATGACATATGGCATGAGAAACTTTTCCAGAGCCTTCGGAACCTCCTGAAACACGATGTCCCTGAAATAAGGGCCGAAGCATTGAGGAAGTTGTATCACTATAAAACCGAAAATATTGTCAATGAGGTCAACCTGATGGTCCACGACAAAGACTATCACGTGAAGGTGGCTGCCATTGAATACCTCATAGAACACTCCCCCGGACAAAGAAATGGAATCATCACCAAGTATCTGAACGACAAGGATTACCGGGTTAGTGGCGCCACTTTATTAAGCCTGGTGAATGAGATCAGGGACAACCCCGAATTGAAGGAGTATTTTCAACTGGAGAACCTGATCCGCGAGAGACTGGGCAGGATTAAGAAAACCACCGATCCGGAAGAGCTCACCTTCAGGACCGTCAACATCCTGAGGATCATTGGACGGGCCGGGCTACCGAAATTTTATCCTTTCATCCACGAATCCTTTCACTCAAAGAACCGGGAAATAGGAAAACAAGCCATCTTATCGGCTGGCCAGACCCTGGACCGGGAATTTATCCCGGTCCTGTTGGGCTTTCTCAGGGATAAAAAGACAGAGGAGAGTGCCATCCTATCGCTGGCAGGTTTTGAGAATGACCTGTTCGGACATCTGGAAATGTTGTTGAGCGGACCCGAATGGGATGCGGTTGTGATCCTTCAGATCCCAAAAGTGCTCGAACGGATCGGAACGCAACAATCTGTGAACTTTCTTTTTACACTGCTTGATTCCGGGGATATGGAGGTGAGATCCCAGGCCCTAAACTCCTTGATAAAACTGAAAATAGAATACCCCCATCTCCTGTTTAATAAAAAACAGATCATTCATTCCATCCTGGAAGAGGCGAAACTTCATCTCGACACACTGTCAGCGCTCTATGTACAACAAAAAGGGATGAAACAGGATCATCAGGTCCCCTCCGCAGCAAGTGAAAGTGAAATCTATGAGGCAAGGAAGAACCTGATCGCCTTACTGGAGCAGGGTCTGGATGACAACCTGGAGAGGATATTTAAATTATTGGAACTCAAATATCCTCCGGATGAAATTGATACAGTGTACCAGAATATCAAGAGTGAAAAATCCGATCTCCGGGTCAACGCCATCGAATTCCTGGACAACCTGCTGGAGGTCAATTTGAAGAAGATCCTCATCCCGATCATTGAAACGGTCATGGTCGATACGGTCACCCAGGAGACCCTGAAGAATCTTAACATCAGGATCACCAGCCAGTTCGATTGTCTTGATATGTTGCTCCGCGGAAAGGACGATCAGCTGAAGATCGCCGTATTTAAGCTGGTTTCGACACTCCGGGATAATCAGTATGCCGCCCTTGTCAGGCCATACGCTGATCACCGCAACCCGAAACTCAGATCATCTGCCCTCCGGACCCTTAAGTTGCTGGAGAACCCGAGCTCTTAACCTTTTTTCAACCAACGGCAGTATATCGATCAGGATAACGCTATTTTCTTACTGCCTGGTCGATCCTTGCTGCCAGGGCATTATGGTCCGATGATGAATTCTTTTTCAATACATTGGACATCAACGCCACCATATAGGTGGTTCCATCGGGATGTTCTACGATGATGACCGAATTCATGTAATTACTTACGTTCCCCATGTATTTTGCACAGGTATACCCCTCCTCCTGCTTGCACTGGTACATACTTCCCGATTTGAAATAGACCGATGCGTTGGTCAGGGACCATGAAGAGGCATACCTGATGCGGGTGGCCGTCATGTAAAGGAGCCTTTTAATCTCAAGGCTCGATGGTTCATCCACGATCTTTCCCCGTTCAAGGGCCACCAGGTACTTCATCAGTCCATAGGGGCTTGCAGAACTTCCCCCGGAGCCGGGAACGATCTTTTTGGCCTCTCCCGTAAACAAGCTTCCAAGTTTCCACTCATCCCTGGTAATCCCGGCCTCATTGACAGGAGTGTTCACCACTTCAACGGCCAGTTCTGAGAGCTGGCTCCGTGATATTTTGCTGAAATAGAGGTCGGCTTCCTCCTCGGAAAGGGAGGTGTAGCCCGATCCGAAAACGTGCATCAGGATGGTTTCTCTCCAAATAACGTTGGCCGCACCATTATTACTGGCCGACAGCATGTGATCGACCCATTCATAGAGTGAAAAGATATCACTCTCCCTTACTGTCCTTCTGACCATTTTTTTGTCCACGGTATCAAAGACCGGGACCACATGTTCGTCATAGACGGCCCACTTCCCCCCCTTTACCAATCTGTTCTTCAGCAACTCCTGCCTCTTTTCAAAGGACTCCGGGTAGATCTTCTGCAATTCATTGAACAGGCCGGCCACCACCACCAGCTTTCCCACACTGCCCGGTTGAAATTGTTTCTTCTCCTGTGTACAGGCATACCTCATGGGACGACCGGGAGTAACATCCATTACAGTCATTGAATAACTCTCATGCAGGTTGGGGAAAATTGCATCGATGGATTTCTGCAGTTTCGGATCCACCGCAGGAAATGTACTGAGGCTGTCCCCCCTGCTTCCGGTCAGCTTCAGTTTTATATCAACGGTCGGGAGGAAGGCCCCTTTGGCAGGGAGGTTGGCCTTGATCTCGCCTTTCATGACAAGCTGCAGGTAAAGCAGCCGCCTGATCCCGGTCCAGGCATATCCATCAATGGGATAGGCCAGGAGACCCCGGGGGACCACCATTCCCACAATAAACACCAACAGGAGGATCCTCTCCCTGATTTTCAACATCTTTCTCATCTGAATTGTTTCATGGTATATTTTGTTCAATTTCCTTCTGGATGGAGATCATCATCTGATCGCGATACTCCGGATCCAGGGAATTCAGGTACTCCGATGCTGCCGCATTTTTGTTTTCCACAAAGGGTCGCACCTGGAAGAGCCACAGCTTGTTCTCTTTGAATCCCAGCTCAATATCAAAGGGCCCTGATGTCTCTATACCCGGTGCACGGGGCAACAGCTCCCTGACCTGCCCGGCAATCTCCCTGAGGGATTCCAGGTTCTCCTGGTTCAGCACCCGGGTTTCAAAGGTGGCAAATTCTCTTTTGGAGCCTCCTGTCTCCGGTAAACTGATAAAAGAGGGTTCCCGGGCAGGGGAGAGCAGGACCTGGCCGCCGTTGTGTTCCAGCAACCAGGATTCAGCCGCCTGACCCTCCACAGCCCCGCCGGCTCCCCGGTTGAATGCGACAGTCAGGTCTTTTTCATCCTGGTTGCTGATGCCCCTGGTTACCATCACCCCCGAATAATCCACATCCACCGAGGGAATGACCAGGATCGACGGAAATACATTTTCAGGGTTCAACAGGTACTGCTGGCGCCACTTGTAGCTTCGTTCAGTGTATGGAGATGCCCATACATCCCTGATGCCCTGGGCTATTGCGCCGGTATCCACCACATTGAACAGGGTCAGGTTCAGTCCCGCCCCGGTGAAATCTTTCAGGTCCTCCATGTTTGTATCACTCCTGAGAAAGACCGGAATTTGACCCATTTCCTTTCCGAAAACATCAAGGAAGCTGTTCCTGAGGTCATCCATGAACTCTTCCCTGAACCTGATCTGGCTGATGGATTTCCTGAAAACTGCCATCTCTGCCAGCAGGTAAGCATCCGTTTCATCCTTTCCGGCCCCTTCCCTGATCATCTGGTCGGCCCTGTCGAAAACCTGGTTCAGGTATTGCCAGTAGGAGAGTTCCTGCCCCGGCATCATCTGGTCCAGGTGCATCCTGAAGATCCCGAAGGGGATGACAATCCCCTCGACCACATGCTCCGGGAACATCCGCTTCAACTGCCCAAGGTTGGCAGCCTTTGGACCGCAAATGATTCCTGAGGATCGCGCGGAAACATGCCGGAGATTGACAATGGTTTTTTGTTCAAGGTCAATTTTATGCACCGGCACAGAGACTTTTTCCTGGGCCCGCTTGCGGATCTCAATGAGCTTTTGCTCCTCACGGGTAATCTGATCACGGGGTTTCAGGATCACTGAACCTCCCGGGGAAACCGCATAAAACACAGTCTCTCCCGAAAATTCTTTTAAATCTTCCAGGTTTTGTGGTGTGATGACCGCATTGGGAATCCCCAGGTTGCGGGCCAGCAGCTGTACATGGGAAACCATGTTCCCTTCTGATACTGTGGCGATACCGGCCACCGGTTTCAGGTCAGACGGCGGTTTATCGAAAATATAGATCTTCTCCCTGTCCACTTCCATATTTTCTGCCATACCGGTCACCACCACAAGTTCGCCGGTGGCGTATCCGGGGTTCAATCCCCTGATGGAGTTCTGCCCGCGAATCCCCATGACATGGTTGGATGCTGGCCTGTATTCCAGCATTTGATCTGCAAGATTCTCCACCACGGTTCCGGTGTATAGCAAAAGGGAGGATCTGACCCTGTCGTCAAGGAATCCATAGGCCATCGGTTCAAATCCACCAAAGAGGTCCATCACACTGCCGTAATGGGCCCTGAACATACCAATGCCCCACTCGGTCATCCTCCGTCCCGTTTCAAAGAAACGCACCAGGAATTCAAGGGAGACCTCCTCTTCCGCAGGGACCATGAGCGGGGAAGCGACCTGATCCCATTCCCACAACTCCATATAGCCACAGCCGGCAGCAGCCATCCCAAGGTTCCGGATGGTTTCAAGATGATCCCCGATGGTGTTCATCCCGTACCCCGACAACTCCCGTAACAATATATCTTCCAGTGCAATGGACAGATCCATTGCGGCAAGCCTCGCTTTCGGACCCGGGAGGGAGAGGATCCCCTGCCTCAGCTCAAGAAGCATGCGGGATAATCCGGCAATTCTCTCGCTGCCATCCCTGAGGTTGTTGTATTCTGAGATAAACATCGCCACAGATTCCCTCAGTTCAGCATCTTTTGGGAACTGGTTCACAAAAGCTTTCAGTGCATTTATATTGACCGGCTTATACAATGTTTTCATGTCACTGATCAGCTTATCAAACATCTTCAGCTGCTCCCCGCCAAGCTCCTTTCTGTATTTCTCCCTGAACAGTTCAACCTTGCCAATATCCGTGGCATCCGGTTGTCCATGTATTTTGACCCTGATATCAAGAAATGCGGGTAAGGTATCGGAGATAATCTTGGAGACTGCACGTATTTCCTGGGTCAGGTTGTTGTCCCCCTGATGCGGAAGGTCCCTCAGGGACTGCCGGATCAGAAAATAACTTTCTTCGATGAACCGGTTATCTGCCAATACCCATTGATAAAACTCCACTCCCCATGTCTCCTCATCTTCCGCCTGGAAGGCTCCCCTGTAAAACTGTGCTCTTCTCAGCACCCAGCCATTGTCAATGGCCTGAAGGTATTTCTCCAGCTGGTACTGCTTCAGGCGGGAATGATTGAATTCAGGATCCCAGAAATCAGGGTATGGGGTTGTGGAGAGGATCTGCCCGAGAAAAACATGGTTGCTCTGGGAGAGGGCAACCACCTCATCCTTATGTCTTGCCCTTTGCACTCCACCTGGTTCGGGACATCGCTCCTGCGGGGGAAGGATCGTTCCATCCTTACAGTACCACCGGATCTCTTTATAGGGTCCCTTGATATCTTTCTTATATGCTTCAACCCTTCTTGTAATTTCTTCATTACCAACTTTTTGTGCATGAAGCGGAAAAATCAGCAGGTAAAAAAGGAGTACCAGGGAAATTGTTGATCTCATCTATTCAGGGTTAAAAAAAAGTCACATCATATCTGGTGCAAATTAGCCACTTTTTAGGTAGCATCAAATCCCATTTATGATGTGACATCCCAGAGACAGGTCCGGTTTACTTTAACCGGATCTGAATACTCCCCATATATTGTTTCCCGTCATATACATTGATCCGGTACAACCCCCTGGTCAATTTCTCCTCGGGTTTGTAAGTGAGCTCCGTTCTTTTTGCAAGCGTTTTCCCTGCAATCGTCCCTCCCGAAAGACTGGCCATCAGATCACTGTCGCGTTCCTCTACCCTGACCGAGGCGTACTCGTTGTCCACACTTGAGATCTCCATCCCTTCAGGGGTCAGGATCTTAAAGTAAAGATTCTCTCCAAACCCTACAGGCACGTCAAAACTGGTTACAATTGTATTTGCCCTGCGGGCCGCCACGGTCGGTCTGCTGTTTTTTCCTTTCAGGGCCTCAATCTGGTAATTATCGGCCAACATCGACTCCAGCATGGCATTTTTCAGGGCCAGGAATTCATTGTTTGTTTTCATGGACTCAAGCTGTTCACCTAATGCGCTGTATTCAGTCAGGAGTTGATCATAGTTCGCATTCAGTGCATCAATTTCCCCTTCCATTGTGATCCGCAAAGCTTCGAGTTCCGCATTCTTCTTTTTCAGTTCATTCATGGAAGCTTTTTCTGCTATCAGGGTTTTGATTTCAAGCTCTTTTTGTGCCAGCTTTGCACTGGTTTCCGCTACAATCTTATCCAAATTGGCATTTTTTCCCTTCAAAGAATTAAGCTGTTTTTGAAATTCAACCATTGATCTATCAAGGTCAAGTTTTTCAGAAAGCAGAGCCTCAGCCCTGATTTTCTCCCTGGCAAGTTTATTCTTCTGAGAACTGTTGTTGTAAACAAACAGCCCTGCAAAAATCAAAGCAATCACCGACACCACTGCGAGAATGGTCCGGTTTCTGGTACTTTTTGTTTCCATTTTCTTGTTTTTAGGTGATATAAGTTAATTCTTTGGTCCAAAGATATTTGCTCATCATGAAGGTGGGATTAAGATGAGATTAGAAAAGAATTAAATTGAAAGGATCGTCCTCGGAAAATGGTCAGGAAAGGTCAATCGCCGGGAAAGAAATTGCTGCCTGGGTTCCCTGATTTATGACTGAACTGATGGTGATTTTGCCGTCATGTAAAGTGACTATTTTATTAACCAGCGAAAGTCCGATCCCATGGCCCTTGATCCCAATGGCATTTTTTGCCCGATAGAAAGGCTGAAAGATCATATTGATCTCTTCTTCAGGGATCCCGATCCCTTTGTCCGAAATCTGAATGATCACCTGGTGGTTCTGATAACTGAAGAATACTTCTGCAGTATGATCCTCGGAATATTTGCATCCATTTTCCATGAGGTTGCCCAGGGCGGTTTTCAGGAGGAGCTCGTTCCCCCTGATGACGAGATTGTGTTCATTGTCGATCTCCTCAGAAAAATGAACCGGCACCCTGTTCTGATCATGCATCTTCAGGATCTCCTTCCTTGCGTGCCATAGCACTTCATCTATGCGGACGGGGCCAAAATCGGCGGGGGGAGTGTCAGAATTGGTCTGGGCAAGAAGCAGGAGCCGATCTGAAATTTGATTCAGGTTCTTCATGTCATCCAGCAAGGAAAGGATGGTTTTCCTGTATTCTTCATTGCTCCTGGCCTTTAAAAGTATCACCTCCAGCTGTCCGGTGATCACTGTCAGCGGGGTCCGCAATTCATGGGAAGCGTTGGCAATAAAATTCTTCTGCGTCTCAAATGCGATCTCAAGCCTGTCAAGCATCCTGTTGAATGTTTGGGCAAGCTGGCTGATCTCATCCTTTCCAATTCCCTCATAAACCCGGGCATGCAGGTTGGACACTTCAATGGCTTCCACCTGTGACATGATGTTGGAAATGGGATCCAGGGCACGTGTTGCAAAAATCCTGCCCGAGAAGAAGACGATGATCAGGGAAACAAAAAAAACAATGAGCAGAATAAGTCTCAAACGCACCAACTTATTCAGTCCGAAAATATCAGTAGCAGCGGCGAAAACGACGAACCTGTCATACTGGCCGGTATAAAACTGACCCACGATTTCATAGGGCTTCTGTTTCATTCTGATCTCCCCCTGGAGCCTCACGTCATCGATGGACTCCTGGGTAATTTCCAGCAACTGGTACTCATCGGTACTGTAAATGACCTGGTTCTGATAATCGTAAATGACAATCTTTTCGTTTGGCAGGCTCAATGGGCTGTTCAATTCAATTCTTTTAAGCAGGTCTGCGTCAATCTCATCGAATTCTATCAACAGCTGGGCTGCCATGGTTGCCTTGCTGCCAAGGCGATCAAAAAAGTCATCCTTCCTGGTTCGGGAAAAGGATAAATAGATGGTGAGGGAGGAAAAAAAGAGGATCACCGCCACGATGGCGATGAACTGGTACAACAACTTTTTTCTGATCTCCATTATGGCTCATTAATGCAATACCCCAAACCGATCCTGGTCTGGATCAGCTTGGTCTCAAAATCCTTATCAATTTTCTTTCTTAAAATATTGATATACACATCAATGACATTTGTGCCTGTATCAAAGGTGATGTCCCACACTTTTTCTGCAATTTCAGAACGGGAGACCACCCTTCCCTGGTTTTTCATCAGAAATTCAAGCAGGGCGAATTCCTTTGAGGTGAGTTCAATCTGTTTATCCCCCCTTTTGGCCAGTTTTTTATCAAGATCAAGTTCAAGGTCCGCTATTTTGATCCGCGAAGATGTCTGATGAAGACCCGTAGAGCGTTTGGTGAGTGCCTTGATCCTGGCCAGTAGTTCGGCAAACTCAAAGGGTTTTACCAGGTAATCGTCTGAACCTGCATCAAATCCGGCCACTTTATCTTCGGTGGTCCCCAGTGCCGTAAGCATCAGTACCGGGGTCTGCACCCCTGATTGCCGGATCCGGTTACAAAGCTCCAACCCGTTGATATAGGGCAGGATCACATCGAGGATGAGCAGGTCATAATTCCCCTTTATCGCGAGCCTTTCTCCCATTTGCCCGTCATAGGCAACTTCGGTTTCATATCCCTGCTCCTCCAGTCCTTTCTTGATGAAATCCACCACTTTGGGTTCATCTTCCACAAGGAGGATTTTCATAACACCTTTTTATCACTCAAAAGTAGGGAAAAATTATTACTGCTCACTCTCCCATGGCCTGGGCAGGTTCCAGCAGCTGAAAGAACTGTTCCAGCTCGGGGAGGATGATGATCTCGGTCCTCCTGTTCACCTGCCTACCCTGGGGTGATTGATTGCTATCCTTGGGCACATATTCAGACCTTCCGCCTGCCGTCATTCTTTCAGGGGAAATCCCGTGCTTCGTCTGTAAATTCCGGACCACTGAGGTAGCCCTCTTCACACTTAAATCCCAGTTGTCCACCATACATCCTGTCGAGATCGGGACATTATCCGTATGACCCTCCACCAGGATTTCAAGTTCATTGTAGTCATTTAAAACCCTGGCGATCTTTCCAAGCACACCTTCAGCAAGGGGGCTTATTTCAGCGCTTCCTGATTTAAACAGGAGTTTATCGGAAATGGAAATGTAGACCACCCCTTTCTTCACTTCGATGTTGATATCCTCATCCCCCACATCAATAAGGGAACGTTTCAGTTTCATGACAAGGGCCAGGTTCAGGGAATCCCTCTGACGGATCGAGGAGGTCAGGTCTTTAATGTACTTGTTTTGTTCGTTCAAAGCCTCCAGGGATTTTTTGATGCTTTCGGCCCCGGACTTGCTCACCACCGACAGGTCAGCCAGCCTGTCCAGGAGGTTGGTATTGGTATTTCTGAAATATTCCAGCTGTTGCCCCTGGAAGGCCACGCTGTTCCTTTCATTCTCCAGCTGCATCTCCAGCTGCATAATTGTACTGGAAAGCTCTTCGTTCTCCTTTCCCAGCAAATTCTTACTCTCCAGGCATTTCGCCAGTTCATTCATACTTTCCTGGGATCTGTATTGCTCCTGGGTCAGCATTTTTTTACTTACACAGGATGAAAACATCAGTCCTGAAAGAAGCAGGATTATGATTGCCCGGTTCACGGGAAGTAGTCTGGACATTATCTGTAGAATTAAAGTTAATGCCACAAAATTACCGGCAGGCAATTAAGAAATGATGAAGACGCTATTAAAACTAAATTAAAAAGGGCAATAAAAGGAGGATGGCCCTTTTGAGTCACCCTCCTTTACACTTGTTCCTAATGCTGGTGCATAGTGGATCCGTGGGCACTTTCCGTGCTCATCCTTTCATAATGGCAGCAACCGGGCAGGTCGTCATAGACCTCATCACTGGCTTTATGCAATCTGGTATCATGACCGGCATTGGCGATGGCCATATGTACCTGGTGAATATCGACCTTGGGGTCAAAGGTGACCTCGATCATCTTGGTCTCCTTATCCCAGTTGGCAGCAGAAACACCATCCACAGATTTTGCGGCCTTTTCGATCCGTGTTTTGCACATCCCGCAGTTTCCGGCCACTTCGAACGATTCCTTTTTCTCATTTTGCCCCATTACTGTGGAGAGTCCCAACACCAGTATGGTAATTGCGCTTAAGATTCTTGTTTTCATGTGTATTGATTTTAATGGTTATTTATTTTTTATTCCATGGAAATTCATGTAAAAGGGTGTGGTCTGATCCATCATATGGAATGCGTAAGAAAAGGTTCCATCTACCCTGTTAAATCCGCCAAAATGCAAGTCCCCATCGTGGTGCTCATCCTTCATATGATGCGTCCATTCCGTTTCCCCGGTCCTCATATCGCCCATCATACCTCCCGACATGTGCCCTTCCCCGTAACTGTGGCCGTAAGTATGCTCGAAATCAGCACCCGTCAGGCATACCATCACACTGTCATGATTTTCAAAATAGTAAAGCATCAGCGTGGTGTCTATTTCACTCCCGTAACAGTGTACCTCAACCTGGCTGCTGTCCATCACAGAAACTACTGCAATGCCATCATCCGTGTCATGGATCTCTGCAGATGTGGAGGTTAGCGATGCCGATTTCGAGAAGGATCCAGTATAAACGCCTTCAATGTCATAGATTGACTGATCCTTTGAATTGTCGCAGGATGACACAGCCAGGAACATGGCCAGAGGCACAAATCCAATAAAAAACCCTGTTGTTCTCATCGTATTTATATTTATTGTTATTATTAGAACTTCATTTATATAAACTGAAATGCACTTTTTTAGGCTGTATTCGCTTTAAAACTCCAGGGTCTCCCTGGTCTCTCCGCACCCCAGCATGGCATCCCCGAAATATGGATTTTTAATCTCCTTGAACGTGCTCAGCCAGAAAGCCCCTGTATCGCCGTTGGCCATAGGACAATACTGGTAGTAAACCGTTCCACGGGATAATCCAAACACTTTGACTGTGTTGTAAAAAGTGCTGTTGAAAGCCGCGAACTCCCGCCTCTGGGATTCTATTTCCC
This sequence comes from Bacteroidota bacterium, assembly GCA_024640885.1. GTDB lineage: Bacteria > Bacteroidota > Bacteroidia > Bacteroidales. The sequence goes on from JAHEEC010000009.1 coordinate 48,675, forward strand.
CGGTACCGGCTATCCTATCAACGGATCCCTTTAATGATTCAACCTGCTTCATCCATTTCATGTGGGCCTCTCCTTTCAGCAGTCCCATATCCACCCTGTCCAGATTCTCTCCTAATTTTTTTGCAAGCCTGCCAACCTCGCCGGCATCCGATAAGACAAAAGCATCTTTCATCGGGATATAGGCGTCATAGACCCGTTGCAACTGGGCCTTAAACTCGTCATTCACCCTGGTTGGATCCTTCTGGGCATCGCCGGCGGGCTCCATGGCCATCGAGCCATGGTCATGCCCGGTAGAAACGCGCCCACCCTGGGGATTCATCATGCTTGTCTTTCCTTCCAGCTGTGCGGAGGCGTCAATCTTAAAGACTCCGTTCACAGCAATCTCTTCACCCGAAGTGAGTCCCTCTGCCACCACATAGAAATCACCGGCCTCCGGTCCCAGGGTGATCTCCCGGTAAAGAAATGTAGGTGAACTCCTGCCGGGGACCTTCACATAGACCACCGCACGTTTACCTGTCCAGAGGATGGAGGATTTGGGGATCAACAACTGGTTTGCTCCGGCAGCCATCCTTGAGTGCAGCTTTCCCCTGGCAAACATTTCCGGCTTCAGGAGGCCGCTTCCATTGGGCAGTTCGATCCTCACCCCTGCTACCCGTGTGCCGGGATCGATATACGGATCAATATATGTGACCCTCCCTTCATAGGATTTGCCCGGCAGGGACTGGAATGTCAGCTCAATGAGATCCCCTTTGCTGATCCATGGAAGGTCGCTTTCATAGGCATCGAAAACCACCCATACACCTGAGAGGTCTGTTACCTGGAAAAGGGATGATCCTTCCTGCACATAGTCACCCTGGGCCACATGCCTCTCCATGATGGTCCCTGTGATGGGGGAGTGAATATCGAAATAGAGCATGGGTTCACCCCCCTGCTCGATGGATTCGATCTGCTCATCGGAGAGGTCCCACAGTTTGAGTTTGGTCCTGGCCGCCTTGTAAAGCGACGGCCTTGTCTCCCTGAGCACCATTGCTTCAATAAGCTCCTGCTGGGCCGAGACCAGGTCAGGTGAATAGATGGTTGCCAGTTTTTCCCCTTTGTTTACCTGCTGCCCCGTAAAGTTCACGAACAGTTTTTCGATCCGGCCCCCGAACCTGGCAGTGATCTCTGCCATATTCCGCTCATCGGCCTGAACCTTTCCCTGCAGGGATACAACCCTTTGGGGTGCTCCCGGGCCGACGATCATGGTCTGGATCTCTGCCAGTTTCGCAGCCGACTCGCTCATCATAATTTCATTGGGGTCCGCCCCTGAACTGGAAGACTCCAGGGAGGTGACCGGTATAAGGTCCATGGCACAAATTGGACACTTGCCCGGTTTATCCTGCCTGATCTGGGGATGCATGGAACAGGTCCATACGGAGGGTGTTTCCGATGGATGGTCATGCCCATCCACCACCTCCGCCTGGTTGATCTGGGCTTTCTCCTCCTTTGAAGGATGGAAGAACAACCATCCCAGGAACAATCCCGTGACCAGGACCACAAGCATTGACCTGTAATTCTCTTTGATGCTTTGAATTGTGTTTTTCATGATCATTTTCCCATTAAATAGTTGATAAAAGAGATGGCGGCCTGCTTGTCGGTCCTGGCCTTTTCCAGTTCGACCCCGTATTCAAGCCACATCCTCTCCATCCTGAGGATCTCTTCAAAATTCGTACTCCCGGTGGTATACTCTGTCTCAAGCAGGGTCAGGGACCTGGATGCCAGTTCTCGTTGTGATTCGAACAGAACGATCCTTCGCCCGGCATCACGGTATTCCTTCCATGCCCTTTCCTGGATGGTCTCCAGCATGTTTATTTTCTCTGATTTCTCCGCTTCCCTTGCTTCCTGTAGATAGACCACCTCGTTGACCATGGCCCGGTACTTGTTCCTGTAAAGGGGAATGGAAATGCCAACCATGGGGAACATGATGGCATCGGTGCCTGCCATTTGATCGGGCCCCTTTCCGATGACTGTGTATTCTATCCCCAGCATAAACGCCGGTTTTCCCTCCTTTTGAACAAGCTCTTTTCTGAAAGCCAGGGCCTCCTGCTCCAGGGAAAGGGCAAGCAAACCGTGGTTCCTGGCCTGGATTGAGTCCTGCACCTGCTCCATGGACCACAGAAGATCGTCCTCCCACAATACGCCGGGAGTCACGATTGGCTGGCCACGCTCTGCGTTCAGCAGGTTATTGAACATCACTTCCAGCAAATGCTCCTGGTCCACCAGCAGTGCCAGTTGATTCTCCATCTCCCCGATCTCCATCTGGATGCGGTATTCATCCAGCACCGAGACCTTGCCTGCTTCAATCTTGATCCGCGCCAGGTTATGGAATACACCGAGCAGCCTAAGATTATCCCTGGCCAGATCCATGGCCCTCCTGCTAAAATAGAGGTCATAATAGGTGGATCTCACCTGGTTGAACAGCTCTGATCTCTTTTCCAGGAATACTTCATACTTCGATTTGGCATTCTGACTGGCTTCATCCTCCCTGGCCTGCAAAGTGCCAAACCACGGGAACATCTGGGAAGCCTCCAGTTTAAAGCGCTGGGGGCCCATCCTGGTCTCCATGGGAGTGATGAAATAGGAAAATGCCAGCTGCGGGTCGGGAAGTGCCCTGACCTGGGGTGCCATTTCCAGCGCGGCCATGTACTCGTTGAAGGCACTCCTCAACCCGGGATTGTGCTCTGCTGCGGTCACAAGGTATCGCTCCAGATCCTCCTGGGCCGTTAGTACAGTGGAGATCAGCAATGCACCCAATGACATTATATAGATGATTCTCTTCATGATCTTATGCATTGATTTGCTTCATTTCACGCCTGATCCTTCCCTCCTGCCACAAACTGTACAATACGGGTACTACGAACATGGTGAGTATCTGTATGGTCATTCCCCCGATCAGGGGTATGGCCATGGGAACCATTACATCAGATCCCTTCCCCGTAGAGGTCAGCACCGGGAGCAGGGCGATGATGGTGGTGGCTGTGGTCATCATGGCCGGACGAACCCTCTTTGAACCGGCTTCCAGGATAAGGGCCCTGAGCTCTTTCACGGTCCCGGGCCTGTTCTTATCCATTAATTGCTTGATGTAAGTGCTGATCAGGACCCCGTCATCGGTGGCCACCCCGAACAGGGCAATAAATCCCACCCAGACAGCCACACTGATGTGAATGGTGTGCACCTGGAACATCTCCTTCAGCCCGATCCCTGCCAGTGATCCATTCATAAACCATGGTTGACCGTAAAGCCATAGAAGGATAAATCCACCGGAAATGGCCACGAAGATACTTGTAAAGATCAGGGCGGTGGAGACCACCGACCTGAACTGCAGGTAGAGGATCAGAAAAATCAGGAGCAGCGATATGGGCACCACCACCATGAGTCTTTTGGTGGCCCTGACCTGGTTTTCGTAGCTCCCCGTAAAGAGGTAACTAACCCCGGCTGGTAATTTAAATACTCCCGATTCAATAAGAGATTCCAGGTGAACCTGTGCATTTTCCACCACATCCACTTCGGCGTACCCCTCCTCCTTATCAAAGATGACATACCCCACAAGGAAGGTATTTTCACTTTTTATCATCTGCGGACCTCGCACATACTGGATATCCACCAGCTCTCCCAGGGGCACCTGCACTCCTGTGGGGGTGGGGACAAGGATGGTCTTAAGATCCTCCGGATTATCCCTCAGTTCACGCGCATAACGGATACGGACCGGGAATCTTTCCCTTCCTTCCACGGTGGAAGTCAGTTCCATCCCGCCCACAGTTCCGCTAAGCACCTCCTGGATATCCACCACGTTCAGACCATACCTGGCAATGGCTTCCCGGTTGATCTCCAGCTCGATATAGGGTTTCCCAACCTCCCTGTCTGCGAAAACCGACATGGGCAGGATGCCCTCAACCTCTTTCAGGTGCTTTTCCAACTCAAGCCCGACGCTTTCGATGGTCTCCAGGTCCGGCCCGAATACCTTGATCCCCATGGGCGCACGCATTCCTGTCTGAAGCATGACCAGCCTGGTGGCAATGGGTTGTAATTTAGGTGCCGAGGTGAGACCGGGGATGGTGGCCTGGCTGATGATCTCATCCCATATATCATTGGGGGATTTGATATGATCCCGCCATTGCCTGAAATATTCGCCATTTTTATCCTCCACAAGCATCCGCTGCTCCACCGGCCTGAATTCCTCCTCATCCGGATTATAGGTGGTTCCATCCGCAAGTTCAAATGCCCCCTTCTTATCCACCTTGAAACGCATCCGGTGTCCTTTTTCATTGAGGATGTACTCCGGTTTATAATTGATCAGGTTCTCATACATGGAGGTGGGAGCAGGATCAAGGGCCGAATTTACCCGTCCCCATTTTCCAATGGCACTCTCTACCTCTGGAATATCAGCGACCCTTTTGTCCAGGATCCCGATCACATCCAGGTTCTCCTGGATGCCCGAATGGGGCATTGTGGTCGGCATCAGGAGGAAAGAACCTTCATCCAGGTCCGGCATAAACTCCTTCCCCAGTCCGGGCATCCAGGTTTCCAGTTTCTGATACACAACGGTCTGTTTGACAGCCCGGGGCATGAATCCAAAGATCGTGTCGGCACCCTGCCAGGCCAATATTCCAAACAGGATAAGGAATCCAGGAGCCACAAGGAATTTCCAGGGATTCTGCAGGGCCCATCTCAATATCCTGGGATAAAAGTAGACAATGGCCGAAAGCACGCCCAGTACAGTACCCACCAGCAGGGCTACGAAAAGAAAATTCACAAAAAATGAATTCTGGGCTCCCAACGGCATCCACACCCTGGAGAGAAAGAAGACAATGATGATCGCTGTAATGAGGATATTGATCTGGTTCACCCTGGATTTCCCAGCTATTTTCAATCGCTCCCCGAAGAGATGATTCAAACCATAAAGCGTGAGGGCCAGGGCTATATAATATCCTGTCACAGCGGTGATGACGATGCCAGCCACAACCATGGCCATGTTCAGGATCTTCCTGTACCTCTGCCTGTCCATCCTGATTGAAAAGACCATATGGGCCAGGGTGGGGATGATGATCAGGCCAATGACCAGGGCCGAAACCATAGTAAAGGTCTTCGTAAAAGCAAGGGGTTTAAATAATTTTCCTTCGGCAGCCTGAAGTGCAAATACGGGCAGAAAGCTCACCACTGTGGTTGCAATTGCCGTGATGACCGCCCCGGCCACTTCGATGGTGGATTCATAGACCACATTCAAAAGTTTCGCGCCCCGGGCACCCCTGTTCCCGGGATCCTCAAGGTGCCGTATCATGTTTTCGGTAAATACGATCCCCACATCCACCATCACCCCGATGGAGATAGCAATTCCGGAGAGTGCCACAATGTTGGCATCCACTCCAAATTTCCGCATGGTGATGAAGGTGATCAGAACTCCCAGTGGCAACAGGCTGGAGATAAGGAAAGATGCCCTCAGGTTAAGTACCAGCACGATCACAACCAGGATGCTGATGAGCAGTTCCAGGGAAATGGCCTCTTCCAGCGTTCCCAGTGTCTCCTTGATCAACCCGGTGCGGTCGTAAAAAGGAACAATGGTCACCCTGGAGACGGTCCCGTCTGCCAGGGTTTTTGAGGGAAGGCCGGGTGCGATCTCATCGATTTTTTCCTTCACGTTACCAATGGTTTCCAGTGGATTGGCCCCATAACGTGCCACCACTACACCTCCCACTGCCTCTGCACCCCCCTTATCCAATCCGCCCCTGCGGGTGGCCGGACCGTAATTTACCCTGGCCACATCCTTGAGCCGGATGGGTACATTGTCCTTCACAGCCACCACACTCTTTTCCAGGTCCTGCAGATTCTGGATATAGCCGGTAGCCCTGACCAGATATTCTGCCTTGTTGAACTCGATGGTCCGGGCCCCGATATCCTGGTTGCTGTTCTTTACTGCCCCCATGATCTGTGACACATTTACCCCATAGGCACGCATGGCGGCAGGATCTATATCCACCTGGTACTCTTTCAGAAATCCACCGATGGAAGCCACCTCAGCAACACCACTGGCCGAGGTCAATGAATAGCGTACGTAGAAATCCTGGATGGTGCGCAGCTCCTGGGGATCCCAACCTCCTGTCGGACGCCCTTCCCTGTCCCTGCCTTCCAGGGTATACCAGAAGACCTGTCCCAGGGCCGTTGCATCCGGACCAAGTGCAGGGGTTACCCCTTCGGGAAGCATCCCCTCAGGCAATGAATTCATTTTTTCCAGGATCCGTGTCCTGCTCCAGTAAAATTCCACATCCTCGTTAAAAATGATGTAGATGCTGGAAAACCCGAACATGGAGTTGCTGCGAATGGTCTTTACACCTGGAATGCCTAACAGGGACGTGGTTAACGGATAGGTGACCTGGTCCTCAATATCCTGGGGGGAACGTCCGGGCCAATCTGCATATACGATCTGCTGGTTCTCCCCGATGTCGGGAATGGCATCCACGGGAACCGGATCCCTGGGGAAAATCCCGGTTTTCCAGTCAAAAGGCGCCGTTACCACCCCCCAGCCGATAAACATCAGCAATATGATCATGGTTACCAGCCTGTTTTCCAGGAAGAACCTGATTGCTTTATGTAACATGTCTTGTCTAATTTAGAACTCTGAACCAATCATTCTGAGAACTGATGATCCCGTTTGCAGGGGTGCGGAATGCAGGCGATCCGGGATTTAATCGCGTACAGGAAGAATGGATGGATCAAAGCATGATCCTCCCGCGCATTCTTCCAAAACTGAACAGGCTAAATCAGAAATGTCTGGATTTCAGAGAGTACCACCTCCCGGCACGGGGGTGGCTCTTTGTACCAGGGGGCCGATCCTGCAAGGATTGGCTGAGCACCCTGGAATTTATAAGGAGTAGACAGCGTGAGCAATAAATCAAAGTCAGCCACATGGTCCAATTCAAAGGAGAAGGCGGTGGCCACATAATCATCCGTGTCCCCCACCTGCAGGGACTTATCCAGGCAGTGCCCCCCGTTGCTGACCTCATTGCCCGGGTGGCACATTTCCTGCCCGCCCTTATCACAACAGCTCTTTGCCGGTGAGAAGAGGGCAAGATCGATCAGTTGGTTATGGCAATAGTGCATGTTGACCGTAAATCCTGTGACGGAAATAAGGATCATGCCTGCAACTGAAATATGTATGAGCTTCTTGATCACGTCTTAAACCTCGCCAAAATTACCAATAAAACAAAGCAACAGGGAAAATAGTTGCGGTGATCATGTTAAAAAATCATAAAACCCTCTGGTTTTTTCCCTCCAGGTAGGTCATGAAAGTTTCGCCATCCTGGGACATTTCAAATGTGGTCAGGATGGTTTTATCTTCAATAAAAGTGTAGGTCAAACGAAACACAGGTACTCCGGGAGCCTGACTGCTTGTGAACCGGATGGATTGATCTGAAGAGGAGATGGTGTAATTAATGATATGCCCCTCATTGTCAAAGTATATGGCATTTTCCGGCATTCCCGATTCACCGGGATATACGATCATCAGATCCTCATGGACCATCGCTGGTCCGCGCTCGTTTTCAGGGAATTCGGTATGGTTTCTCCTGACAAGGATCCTCTGATCCAGCGCCAGGTTGAAAGAAAAAGATCCGCTTCCTTCGCCGGGATCGCCGCTTCCTTCGCCGACCCACTCTCCCATTAACCAGTCCCACTGTGCCCAGGAGGGGTCTTGCTGTCCATGACACATTACAGAAAGTCCTGAAAGCGCAATGATCATCAATGTGGTTCCGCGGGCTGCGTTCGTTACTTTTCTCATTTTTGGCACCATTATCAAAGCGTTGATTCAGTTGCCAAGATAAGCAAAAGTGTGTTTTCCTCCCTTACATCTTGCCCATTACGTAATCTGACAGGCGAATGGAGAGGGACACCAGGGTCAGGGTGGGATTGGGGGCCCCTGAAGTGGTAAAACAACCCGAACCGGCCACATGGAGGTTCTGGATACCGTGCACCTGGCAGTTGGCATCCACCACCCCTTTTTTAGGATCCTCGCTCATCCGCGTGGTTCCCATATGATGCCAACCTCCGTTGGTATCGTCAGGGAAAGTGTAGTTATTTTCGTCACGTAAAAACTCCAGCAGTTTTACCCGGCCCAATCCTGCGATACCCATTTGCTGGCCGAGCAATTCATATATTTTCCTGATGCTGCGTTTGTCCAGTGGGGTAAACTCCCAGTTTAAACTGGCCCTGGGTACTCCCAGTCCATCCTTTTCACTCCCCAGGGTAACCCTGGAATTCGGATTGGGTGCCTGCTCGATGCGGGTATTGAGCATATAGGCCCGTTGAATACTGCCGGTCCCCTCCTTCTCGGCTTCGGCACCTGCCCGGTCCCACTCCGCGAACATATTTTTTGCGGATTCCCTTGGATCTTCGTTTTGCCAGACCTCCATCCTTTGCTTAACATGCTTTGCAAATACAAGCGGCGCAAAAGAAGCAGTGCCATTGAGAATTTTAAATTGTTCCTGGGTCTCCTCTGTGATGGCCAGCTCGGCGGAGGCCCTGGTGACCCCGTAACTCCAATTGTAAAGATCCGTGGGAAAGGGCTTTGTAAGCCAGAGTTCTGCCGAGGACACCTCCAGGTGCTCCATAAAATAGCGCCCCACCACATCGTTCTGATTCCCAAGTCCCGCGGGTGCCTGTTTGTTGGAAGCAAGCAACATCCTTGCATTTTGAATGGCCCCGCAGGCCAGGATAAAGTGTTTTGCCCTGACCGTATGTGTTTTTCCCGAATGGTCCCTGGTCTGGGCCTCCCTGATGGAATTCACCCCTTCGCTTGCTTCCAGGTTGACCACATTGGCGTAAGTATACAAATGGATATTCCTGGCTTTCAGGATTGTCTCCCGGTATAAATTTCCGAACCTTGCGGTACTGAACTGCCACATTTTGTTCCATACCACCTTGTCGTCAAGGGGGAAGGGATTTAAATTGGGAATCTCTTTCCTCCAGTAATCAAAGGAATACTCATAGGGTCCCAGCCCAAGGGTTTTGTGGGCCCGGGCGTAGAATGGGTCAAGGTCCTCCTTTACAATGGGCCATCCGCTGTGAGGAACCCAGTCACGTTTCCTGAAGTCCACATGATCAAGGGGGGAACACATCCCGGCCCAGTGTCCCGTTGTTCCTCCAAAGTACCTCAGGCGGCTTGATTTAAGCGGGAAGTATTTCTGTCCGGTGGTCTTCCCTCCATTCAGATCCTGGACCTGGTCATCGTATTCGAATCCGCCCCCTTCAAGGAGGATCACCTTATAGGGCGAGTTCATCCACTCAAGGGCGATACTGATTCCGGCGGTACCGGCTCCCACAATACAAATATCTCCCTCAATAATCGATTTATTGTTTAATTTTCTGGCATCGATATGCATGGTTCAATTAATTTGATTGTGTGAGGGAAAAAAGGGCGCATTGCCGCGCCTCTGTGACAGAAAGGAACCAACCATCCACCATCACCACGCTTCCAGATATAAAATCCTGGTGGATCTTCTCGTTTAAAAAAGCATCCTGACCACCGTCATCCCGGGAATCGCCATCCAGGATAAGTTTGGCCAGTTTCTTCTCGCTATCCTCACTGGAATATAGTTTCCTGTAACTCTCTCCTGTTTCCTTTAATGTTTCCGGATCAAGGATCAGGGAAAGGAGTTGAGGGGTTGCCAGCGATTCATCATAAGATGATGGGCTGCATCCGTGATAGATCATGGGTATCCCGACAGCCACGGCGCCCAGGGCGGTGAATTGGATAAAGTTTCGTCTGTTCATACTAAATGAAGTGAATGAGGCAGTTAATCGGCATATTTACACTTTTTGGGAGATTTTGTTCCGTGGATGATCTTAATTAACATGAATTTGTGAGACCACTGGCTCTTGATACTGACTCATCAAATCAAAAACGGATTACCTTGTAAAAAAATCGGAAATGAGATTCACATGGTTTAAAAAAGTCGGCTGGATCTACCTGCCAGTTTCGGTGGCCGGGGTCATCCTCACCCTCGGGGTGGTTGCATTTTGTGTGACCGTTTTCCTGGCGGTTGACAGAAACTCCCACTCCGTATCTGATACATTGTATGGGATCTTCCCATATTTTGTATCTGCATTTACGGTCCTTTTCTGGATCGCCCATCATAGTTCACCCGTCAAGGAAAAATAATCCCATAACTTTTCCCGGGATCAATTGTTATTGATTGGACATATTTCAATCACAAAAAGGTATGAAACGGAGGGGATTTATGCTTGCAGCTGTTCATTTGCTACCCATTGCCGCCTTTGCAAAGGCCCGAACCAGGACCGGTACTGGTCCCGTCAGGGGATTCAGGGTGAAGTCAGGGGAGGCGAGGTTCGGGGGCCACTTCAAAATGAAAGGGGTTACCCTTAACCTCCTGGATCTGAAGATATCATCCACTGACACCAACGGAGATCTGGCACTCTTCGAGCAGAACGGAGTTACCCCTAAGGGGGGGCCCCCATTGCATATTCATCTTTACCAGGATGAGTTTTTCTATATCGTTGAGGGAGAATATCTGTTTCAGTTGGGGGAGGAGAAATATCCCATGAAAAGGGGAGATACCATATTCCTGCCCAGGAATGTTCCCCATGGGTTTATTCAACTTTCAGATCAGGGAAAGGTGATTGTGGCCTATATGCCTGCGGGAAAAATGGAAGGCTTTTTCAGGACAACGGATTCCTGGACCTCTCCTCCTTCCCTGCAAGAGATAGAAAAAGCCTTTGAAATGCATGGCATGAAGGTGGTCGGGCCGCCATTGAAGGTGGATTAGACGGTCTTCCCTGCTGAATACCCTGCCGTCTAGTGGAAAACCAGCACCGCCAGGATGACGATGGCCAACCCTGTGATGAAAGTGATCTTACCCAGTGACCTTATTCGCTTGAGCTGCACTTCAGGATCCCCATTTCTGGCTTTCCTGGATGCCACACCGATGATCCCGATGGTCACCGTAAGGGTCAGCACAAGGACCAGCTTGGCGATTAACAGGGGTTGGGCCGGTAAAAGTTTCCAGAACGGGGTCATCAGATAAAACCCGGTGATTATGCTCAGGGTAAGCCCGATATGTCCCATGGTGCCCAGGCTCAGGGAATTCAATGCAAATTTAACCGCCTCCTCCTTTCCCAGCCTGGAGCCTGCTTTTCCAAGGAACAGGTAGGCAAAACTGGTCCCAAGTCCCATGGTCAGACCGAGCAAATGGATGATCAACATTGTTTCTCTCATCATCTTGATATTTGGAAAATAATTTGGCGGGAAAGTAGTAAAAAGAGGTCTTTTATATGAGGATGCGTTTGTTAAAAAAATATTAATTCCTCCTGGTTGCACATGCTTAATTTCGGACAAATGGAGCTTTTTTTTTCTAGTTTAGAATTTCTGAGCTAAATTCAATCCCTTTAAAATTGCCGCACATGAAATTATTTATACTATCTGGAATCACCCTGCTGTTATTAAACTGGCCCCTGGGCGCTCAGACAATCAGCGAGTGGAGGATGGACCACAGAACCGGGGTCACTTCTGAATCAGGATTGCTCACATCCTGGCCCGAATCGGGTCCTGAACTGCTGTGGACCAACCTGGAACTCCCCAAGGGTTTTTCATCCCTTTCCTTTGGTGGCAATTCCATGTTTCTTACAGGGATCGATGGGAAAACTGACATCCTGGTGGCGCTGGATCTCCATGGCAATATCAAATGGAAAACGGCTTTTGGACGCTCCTGGACACAATCCTATCCCGACAGCCGGGGTACACCGACGGTGGAAAACGACCGGGTTTATGTGGCCAGCGGTTCCGGGGACCTGGCCTGTGTGAATGCCTCCTCCGGCCAGATCATTTGGGCCTATAAGGCCAGTGAAATTCACAAAGGCACCTTTGGATCGTGGGGAATTGCCGAATCACTAATTCTGGATGGCGATCAACTCTATTTTACACCGGGTGGACCGGAAACCACCACCATCGCACTGGATAAAAACAGTGGCAGGCTAATCTGGGCATCGGAGAGCCTCAATGACAATCCGGGATACGTATCCCCCATCCTGGTCAGTCATGAAGGCAGAAAGCTCCTGATCAATGTGATCGCCAGCTATGTATATGCCATTGATCCCTCCACGGGTTCTATTGTCTGGAGGTTTAAACACCTTGATGTGAATGACAAGGCGGATGCGGGTGCCAAATCAATCAAATGTGTGACCCCGTTGTATCATGATGGAAAGATCTATGTGACCGGCGGATATGACCACGGGGGGATCATGCTGGATCTCGTCGACGGCGGGAATAATGTGAAAATTGCGTGGATCGACGAGGTACTCGATGTGCATCACGGTGGGGTTGTGCTTTTGAACGGTTATCTGTATGGCGCCAACTGGCTCAATAACGGCATGGGCAACTGGTGCTGCCTTGAATGGGAAACGGGTAAAAAGATGTATGAGGAGCGCTGGAACTGCAAAGGTTCCATCATCTCAGCCGAAGGCATGCTCTATATCTATGATGAAAAACGTGGCAACGTAGGGCTGGTACGGGCCAACCCTGAAAAATTCGACCTTGTGAGTACGTTCAGGATCACTGAAGGATCCGGGCCTTACTGGTCCCACCCATCCATCCACAACGGGGTGCTCTATCTCCGGCATGGCAATGCACTGATGGCCTATCAAATCAGGAAATGAAATACCTCTTCCTCTGTTCGCTTCTCTTCCTGCCCATTCTTTCCCAGGGTCAGATCGGAGTCAATATAAGCCTGCCGGAGCGGGGGGGCACATACATTGACGTGGCCAGGGAGAATTATCGGTGGACGAGCCTTGCCACCGGATCTGCGGTAACGGCCGCAGAGGTGGATTCAAAAGGCTGGCCGGTGGTTGATGCCCAGTACATTGTTGATTTCAGACCGGTGGCAGAATGGATCAATTCCATAGACGATCCCCAGGTGTACCGCCTGGATGTGAGCGGCACCTGGAAATGTTCATTTCACGGGGAGGGCTCCGTCACTTCAGCAGCAGAAGGCAGCGTAAAAAACCTGGGCTTTGATGCCGGTAACAATCTCACTTCATTTGATTTTGTGGTTCCCGCGGCATCAAAAGGCCTCTTTTTGATCAACTTTACCAACACCCGGAGAACACCACAGAGCAGCCTCCAGACCGGCTTCACTGATTTTAAAATGCTCCGTCCGGGTTACGAAAATGATGACAGCCTGTTTCTTGCTCCTTTTCTGGCATTATTTGACTCGGTGGCCTTCGAAGCGATCCGCTATATGGTATTTTCAGGGACCAATGGCAGGGATCCCAATTATCCTGCAGAGATTGAATGGAGCAATCGGAAACTTCCCGGTGATGCCTCCCAGGATGCATTGCCCACCATTGATAAATCAGAAGGCGCCTGCTGGGAGCATGTCATCGAGATCGCCAACAGAACCAATACCGATCCTTGGATCAATGTGCCTGTTTCTGCCAGTTCCGACTATGTGACACAGCTGGCCATCATGTTCAGGGATCATCTGAGCCCGGGACTGAAAATCTATGTTGAAAGCAGCAACGAGGTCTGGAACTCGGCCCCCGGTTTTGAACAAACCCTTTACAACAGCCAGCAGGCTGCCGCACTGGGTCTCACAGACATTCAAAACCATGCCCGTCGAACCGCTGAACTGGCTGAAATTTTCCAATCGGTTTTTGGTCAGGCCTCCCTGAACGAAAAAATCCGGGTGACGCTCTGCTACCATCAGCCCATGCTTAAATGGTCGGTCATCCCCATGCTGGAATACATTCGTGATCATCATGGGGCTCCCTCAGATTTATTATGGGCCATTGGATGCCAGACCTATTTTTCGGGAGGGCACGAGGCAGGTGAATCCGTTCAGCATATCCTGGATGATTGCCACACCTCCATTACCCAGCAGATTGACGAAACGGGAGGCACCAATGAAGCAGGCCGAAAGCAATGGATAGCCACAGCAGCAGCATGGAATTTGCCGGGAGGATTTGTATCCTATGAAGGTGGCCCGGATCATGGAGGTGGAAGTACAGATAATATTGCAAACAGGATTTTGGCCGAGCGAAGCGAAGGGATGTACGATGTGATGCAATATAACCTGAAAGAGGCATTTATTGATCTGGGAGGCACGCTGGCCATGCAATTTACACTTACCGGTGCGTACAACCGCTATGGCTGCTGGGGATTAACAGACGATGTATCCATTCCCCACCGAAATTACAAGCTCGCATCCGTCCGGGACTTACTTTCGGGCACCACCCTGATAGGAAGCCACATCCAGCCGGGTAAAATCAATATTTATCCGGTCCCTTCCAGTGGAACTGTTCATTTTGAAATGGAGAATGCCGGGGTATACAGGCTTCGAATATTTGATACCCTTGGCAAAGAGGTATATACCCAGCAGGGATTCGGCCAGGAGATCACCTGGACCACCTCCCAGACCGGTTTGTATTCCTATTTGCTTCTGCAGAATGGAAAACCCGCTTCCGGATCAATTCTTATTGATTGAAATAAAATCCTTTTATTAAGCGGTTTTCCCCTGATCCATTTATTCACGCCGCTCCTAAGGCTGGCCCGGGGTCTGTTGGCCGGGCTGATCCTTTGGCCAGTATTCCCGGGGAATAGCCATGGCATTCCCATCCCTGGAGGACCTGTAATGAGGTGACATGATCTCGACCCCGGCCTCATTGAACCCATCCTGGATATGTTGATGCAATTCTGAGTATATGGCAGGCTGCAAGGAGGGTTCCATGGTATGAGCGTTGAGCTGATAGGTCACGTAAAAATCATCAAGACTCGTCTGCAGTACAAACGGTCGTGGATCTGACTGGATGTACCCGGTCTTCAGCGCGGCGTCAATGAGCAACTGGTGCACCTGTCTCCAGGGTGCATCATATCCGATGGTAACCGAGGTAAAAAGGATGATACCATCATGATTCTTTGAGGTGCTGTAGTTGACCACGCTTGATGCCAGGATGCTTGAATTCGGGATGGTGATGTACTCTTTTTTGGGGGTCCTGAGCCTGGTGACGAATGGGGTCTTTTCGGTCACATCCCCAAGGATCTCGCCTATTTTGATCCTGTCCCCAATCTTAAAAGGCCTCATATATGTAATCACCAGTCCGGCCACAATGTTCCCGATGATGGAAGATGATCCCAGCGAGAAAACGATCCCCAGGAATACCGATACTCCTTTGAATACCGCAGAATCTGATCCGGGCAGATAGGGGAAAATGACCACAAACATAAATGCCAGCACCAGGATCTTTATGATGTTGTAGGTGGGTTTCGCCCAATCGGGGAAAAAACCCGGGATCTTCAGATTTTCATTCTGGATCTCTGAGGATAAGAAATTGAGAAATTTTAATAAATACCTTGTAATGATAACAATCACTATGATCGTGAACAGTTCGGGGATGTAACTGATTAATGACCCACCTATTTTCTTCAGTGGATTCAGGATATATCCGAATAATGCTTCGGCAATGCGTTGCGTGGCCGGAAATATGGAAAACAAGATGGGTATGGAGAGGTACAACAGCAGGATAATTATTAAATACCGAACCATTTTCGAGAGAAACAGGATCCCGATCATCTCCCTCTCAGAGTTGAGGATCTCATAATTCTTGATCCTGATTCCATTGAACCATTCCTCACGTTTGCCCTGCAGGTATATATTGATCTTCCTCCTGAATAACAGGTTAAGACCGCGGATGAGGATCACCTGGAGGAAGATCACCAGTACTGTAAGCCCTGACTGCTTCAACAGGAATAAAATGCTCCTGTTCCTTTTGAACGACTGTATGTCGCTGGTAAGAGCCTGCATGTAGCGCTCAGCGATGGCCATCTTTGTCTCGCCGAACCATGCTGCATCAAGATCGGTTATGCTGAGAATGATCCGGTCCTTGTAGGTCATATCAACACTGTGGCCATGATCCAACAGCGCAAGTGAATCTTTTTTGACCTGGTATTCCCTGTATAACCTGTCAAGCCTTTTGCTGATCACCCCGGCCCGCTCTTCCGGAGTAGCGGAGCCATAGTTGGTATAGATAAAAAAGAGGGTATCCCTATAGGGTACGATAGGGTACCCCTTTAACTGTGTTCCCGATCGGGGATTCTCATTCAGCATTTGAATATTCCAGGCAGAATCGACCGGAATTGTTACCTGGGCAGAATCGACCGGAATTGTTACCTGAGCGGTATCCCCAGCCGAACCTCGAACTGACATGTAAATTGCCATTATAAACAATATCCCCATCAGATATCTCAATGGCACATTGATCGCTTGCATGGGCAGATTTCTCTATGATTTCAGTTAAGACGAAAAGCGGGGGAAAGGTAACCTGTGTCGTAACCTGCAATCTTCAAATTTCCCCCATTGCTTCATTCAAACCGCTCAGGCTGGCCGGTGGCGGCAAGGGTGGCATTCCAGCCGGTGCCCTCCGGGTCCATGGTCTTTTTCCTGCTTGTAAGCAATTCGATGGGAACGTGGATGAACTGGTTGTGCAGGTAACCGATCACAAGGCCTGTTTTACCTGACATTGCCGCGTGCACGGCATTCCGTGCGAACAGGTCGCAGAGGACCGAATCCTCGTTATTGGCGGGACTGCTGCGTACCATGTAGCTGGGATCAAAGTAACGCATCACCACGGGAATCTTCTCCTCCTTAAAATAGGTTTCGATCTGTTCCCGCAGGTAGAGGCCGATGTCCTTTAATTTCAGGTTCCCGGATGCGTCACGTTCGGGTTCAGCATGCTCCAGGAGGTCCTGGCCCGCTCCTTCAGCCACCACGATAACTGCATGAGCCCTGTCCAGGATCCGCGCCTTCAGAACCGCCAGAAACCCTTTGGCCCCCTCCAGTTTAATTGGCACCTCCGGAACCAGGGCAAAGTTCACATCCTGGCTGGCGATGGTGGCCCCTGCGGTGATGAATCCGGCATGTCGGCCCATTAATTTAACCAGCGAGATTCCGTTCTCCACGCTACGGGCCTCGGTGTGGGCCCGGTCCAGCACCTTGGCCGCCTCCTCCACAGCCGTACTATAGCCAAAAGTACGTGATACAAAGGCCACATCGTTGTCGATGGTCTTGGGGATTCCCACCACCGACAACTCATATCCCCGCTTCTTTGCCTCCTGGTACAGCGCGTTTCCGCCGCGCTGGGTGCCGTCCCCACCCACGGTAAAGAGGATGTTCACCCCGCGATTGATCAGATTGTCCACGGCCCGCCCTATGTCCACCGGACCGCGGGAGGTCCCCAGCATGGTACCCCCCTCCTTATGGATCCCATCCACCTTTTCCGGGGACAGCACCACCGGTTCTTTCCCCTTCAGCGGATCCAGACCTATGTAGCCTCCCCGAAATCCAAGCACCTCCTTTACCCCGTATGCGTGATGCAGTTCAAGGAAGAGAGAGCGGATCACATCGTTCAAACCCGGGCAAAGGCCTCCGCATGTGACGATCCCTGCCCGCGTATGTTTCGGATCAAAAAATATCTTTCCCCGGGGCCCGGCCAGCTCAAAAGACAATTGATCTGCCTCCACAGGCAGCTGCCCCTGCAGAATACTTTCCGGGATACGAAGATGATCGTCAACGAAATGTCTTTTGGGTGATTTAATGCGGGGTTCACCCAGCACAGTAATATTCATTTTGGTTTCCTTAATGTTAATCTCAAATACATGCCCGTAATAATCACCAGCGGTTCAATTTGCTATTGCAGGTTCATTTTCCTTGATTCAGTGAATCTGCCCGCAGTCATTTTATAAAAATAGATCCCACTTGGAAGATCGTTTCCTTCAAACCGGACAGAATGATTTCCGGCCGGCAGGGTTTCTTCAATTAAATTCATGATTTTTTGCCCGTTGGAATTGAAGATTTCAATGGACACATTTTCAGTTCTTGCCAGGTAAAAATCTATTGCTGAAGAGGGATTAAAGGGATTCGGATAATTCTGATGGAGCGCAAATATCGCCGGCTCCTCTTCGCGTGCCCTGCCTGAAACACTGGTAACCGGTGGTTCGGCTGCAAATTTAAATCTTTCGACCCGGAATAATTCTCCTGTTCCGGTCCCTGTAAAACGCAGGTATACATCATGTCGGCCCGATACCTCTTCGCATGCTGAATAAAAGGTCCTGTTGCTGGTCCATCCCCCTGTATTTTCAATGAGGAGCTCTGCAATTTTTCGACCGGTCTCAATGGAATCAAGCCATACCTCAATGGTACCCCCTGAAGATGCACTTGCGGCCACCACCTCCAGTTGATCAGGGATTTTCCGGTAATCCGTTGCAGAATCGACCATGACCGAATCAGCCGGGGAGATCTCTTCTCCAAATTCAACACCCGCGTAGAGCGCCCAGTCATCATGGCTGATGCTTCCCAGGTAATTGCCCGCCGGGTACACTCCGGAACCACTGGCAGGATCTTTCGCAATGATATCGGAATATGCATCCCGGTAAATATAGAGATCAAAACTGGCAGGTTTCCCTTTCACATAAAGCCCCTGCTGGTTCCCGGTAAATTTATTAAACTGGGTTTGTTCCAGATCAAGGCCCGGCGCATAGATGGGTTCTCCAATCCGGGTCCAGCCTGACCCATCGGAACTGTAAAATCCGGAAATCGTATGTTCATTTCGAAGCAATCGAAGCCAAACTGTGGAACCAATGGTATTTTCTGCCATGTATGAAGTGGTCAGATAACTGAACGCCAGCACCGCTGTCCCCTCGTTGTTCGTGGTGCTGAATACTTTGGCCTCATGGGTTTCGGGCCCGTTAATGATGAATAAACCGGCTTCATCGGCTGCAGATTCGGGTGAAAAATCCACCCGTGTGATCAGGGAATATGAGTGTTCCCCGTCATTCTGTATGACCGCATTGCTCCCATTGTAAGGTTCCAGGGTTAACCATCCCTCCCGTGCGGTCAGGGAATGGGTGGCACCGGGGGTATATCCCAGGAACGACCAGCAAGGATCCAGCGTGGACGCATTGAACATGTCGGACTTGGGCACCATCCAGGGGACCCCTCTGCTGGGAAGGGCCGGAGCCTTTACAGCAACCCCAGGTGGAAACTGGATGTATGGAAAACCCTGCGTGGTGTATTTTACCTGGCAGAGCAGGCCCTGGCGGCCATGTGCATACCAGCTGGCGCTGCTATGGTAGCTGTGAGCCACTGTCCAGCTTGTGCTGTCTGCCAGCAGGACCACCGGCGAAATATGGTTTGGCCTGTTGTAGGTACCCGGGTTCCCGGTAAATATATTGCTTCCCATAATGGTCCAGGAAGCCTGGTCGCCTGTAAGGGTATCGCTGCGCATGACGTATTGTGCGCCGGCCAGGTGCTCAGCAAAGCTGTAATAGTAGGAACCTTTGTACTTCCACATGACCGGTCCTTCAGCCCAGCCATAAGGGTTCCCGTCCGCATTCGGATTGAGCCAGGTGAGATCAAGTACCACGCCCGTGGGCTGACCGTTCTTTCCCAGTTCTACGATATGGTTGTTTTCCTGGCCGGCTTTCGTGAGCAAATACCATTTGCCGGTATCCTCATCTATAAAAATAGAATTATCCACTCCCAGGCTCCACAAACCCGCCGGGACCAGCATCCTGGTC
>JAHEEC010000148.1 GCA_024640885.1 Bacteroidota bacterium
ACAGTTAAAGAATAGACAAACTGGGTGTGTTTGGATTTAATAATTTGGTCAACAAAGAAAAGCAAGTGTTTTCACCGACCTCTTGTTTTCAGGGAATCATGCATTCCCACCAACTTTCTGGGAAAATTCTGGCAAAACACAAAGCTTAGTAAATCTAAATGACTGCAGTTCTATTAAAAACTAACGATTTAGTTGCGTAACTAAACAATTAGTTGTATATTTGATGTGGATGTATAATTCGTTCTTTTACAGGTGTACAGGGTGTGCACAATGGAGTAGACAAATGAAAAAAGGGCTGCAAACGCTGAAGTTTACAACCCTTTGATCCTCTGAGTGGAGCATATCGGAATCGAACCGATGACCTCTTGACTGCCAGTCAAACGCTCTAGCCAACTGAGCTAATGCCCCAACGGATTGCAAAATTATTAAAAAATTTACAAGTTCAAAGGGTAGTCTGGCAGAATTTTTGTAGGTTTTTAGGTGTGGTTCATACAACTGAATGCGAACCGGTATGAATCTTTGCTCTAATTCTTTTTGATATATATGATCTAAATCACTATTTTTATTGCCCAAATTCACAAAGACATGGAACTTAAGAAATCAAATAAGGCAGATCTGGAGAAGAAGAAAAGCTTGTTCCTCGAGGTAGGGCTTGTTGTGACTCTCTCCATTATCCTGGTAGCTTTCGAGTGGACCAAGGGTGAGGGTAAGGGGGATGATTCAAATGTGGTCCAGGAGATACAATTCGAGGATGAAATGATGCAGATCACAAGAAGGGAGGAGCCTAAACCGGAACCCAAACCGGAGCAGCCCAAGATTGCAGAAGTGCTTGATATTGTCGACGACGATGTGCAGATTGAAGATGATTTTGACTTTGATATGGAAGCCACCGACAATACGCAGTATGACTTTACTTCCATGATCGGCGATGATTCCGAAGATATTCAGGAAGAAGAAGTATTCTACATCGTTGAGGATATGCCTACCTTTAACGGAGGTGAACCTGCAACGGAATTCAGGAAATACATTGCACAAAACCTGAGGTATCCTGAGATCGCAGCCGAGAACGGGATCAGCGGCCGTGTAATTGTCCAGTTTGCAGTGAACAAGGTAGGAACTGTTGTGGATGCAGTGGTGGTTCGAAGCGTGGACCCCGCACTGGATAAGGAGGCCATCAGGGTGGTCATGTCCTCCCCAAAATGGACTCCCGGAAAGCAACGCGGAAAGGCAGTTAAGGTGCTTTTCACCTTCCCCATTAACTTCGTACTTCAATAAGAAATTGAATAACTGTTGATAAAAGCCAGCCTTGAGCTGGCTTTTTTTTTGCATAAGCTTTTAAATTAGCTGTGTATTAAATCAGCCAATTATGCAAAAGATATTTACTTTTTTAATGGCCGCCCTGCTCCTTTCGAGCTGTGGCTCCTCCACCAAAAAATTGCAACAGGGAAATTATGATGCGGTGATCGACATGTCGGTGAAGAAGTTGATCAGGAAACCGGATGCCAAGGATGCAGCTGAAATGGACAGGGCTTACAAGATGGCCAACGAAAGGGATTTTGAGCGGATCAAGTTCCTCAAAATGGAGAATAATCCGGATAACTACGATGAGATCTTCAGCAGGTACAACATGCTAAAGGAGCGGCAGCGGAAGGTGCGTACGGTAACCCCCCTTACTGTGGAAGGCAAAACCTACGATTATGAGTATGTAGACTACGATGCCGAAATGGTGAGTGCCAAGCGAAAAGCCGCGGATTTTTTCTACAATAACGGGAGGGGACTTCTGGAAAATGCCCTTCAGAAAGATGATTACCGAAACGCTTATTATCAGCTGATGAAAGCATCCGAATACAGTGGTGGACAATTTGAAGAGATCGATGAACTGATTTATGATGCCCGCATGAAAGGGATCAGCCGTGTAATCGTGGAGGTGACCAACCTGGCACCCCTGCAATTGCCCCAGCAGGTGGAAGAGGACCTGATCTCCTTTGATACCCGGGGACTTGGAACCGACTGGGTGGAGTACCATTTCAAGCATGTGGACGAGAATGCGAGCTATGACTATATGGTCATTGTAAAATTGCTGTCCATAAATGTATCACCCGATGGGATCAAGGATACGGACCAGGTTTTCAACAAAAAGATCTCAGACGGGTATGATTATGTGCTTGATGCCAACGGAAACGTGATGAAGGATACAGCAGGAAACGACATTAAATTGCAGAAGTTCAAGGATATTACCTGTACACTGATTGAGACCCAACAATTTAAATCGGTAGAGATCAGGGGTGAGGTGGAGATCTACTCCATGGAGCCAGAGCGCTTGATGCAGAAGGAGCCATTTGGGGCCTCCAACCAGTTCGAGCACATTTCGGCGCGTGCCATTGGAGATCTGGGCGCACTCACCGAAGAGGCATTGAAAAAATCCCAGCAGGAGAAGATTCCATTTCCCACAGATGTGGACATGGTGATGACCTGTACGGAGACCATCAAACCCGCAATCAGGAACGCCATTTATGCCAACCGGCAATATATTAAGTGACCAAGTATATTTTTTGCCTCGAACCTCGTCTGTGGAAGCAGGCGGGGTTTTTTTATTAATTTTGCAGCCTGATAAGACAATGGGAGATTATTGGGACCATAGGAAATACCCCGAAACTGCTGTGCTGGTGGGAGTGATCACCAGTGACCAGTCAGAGGAAATGGCCAGGGAATACCTGGAGGAACTTGCGTTTCTTGCGGAGACGGCAGGGGCAGAAACACGTGCAGTTTTTACCCAGCGGCTGGATGTGCCCCATCCTAAAACTTTTATTGGATCTGGGAAACTTGCCGAAGTGAGGGATTATGTGGAGAGGGAGGAGATAGACATAGTCATCTTCGATGATGAGCTGTCACCTTCCCAGCTCAGGAACGTGGAGGGGGAGATGAAATGCAGGATCCTGGACAGGACCAACCTGATCCTGGATATATTTGCTGCAAGGGCCCAGACAGCGCATGCAAAGACCCAGGTGGAACTGGCACAATACCAGTATCTTCTGCCACGCTTAACCGGGATGTGGACCCACCTGGAACGGCAGAGGGGAGGGATCGGGCTTAGGGGTCCCGGCGAGACCGAGATTGAGACCGACCGGAGGATCATCAGGGACAAGATCTCCAAACTCAAAGAGCAGCTGAAGAAGATTGACAAGCAGATGGTGATCCAGCGCAAGAACCGGGGGAAGATGGTACGGGTAGCCCTGGTGGGATATACCAATGCGGGAAAGTCCACGTTGATGAACCGGCTCAGTAAATCCAAAGTATTTGCTGAAGATAAGTTATTTGCCACCCTCGATACCACTGTCCGGAAGGTGGTGGTGGAGAACCTGCCCTTCCTGCTGTCCGATACGGTTGGTTTTATCAGGAAATTGCCCACCCATCTTGTGGAATCCTTCAAGTCAACCCTGGATGAGGTGCGGGAAGCCGATGTGCTGATCCACGTGGTGGATATTTCCCATTCCAACTTTGAGGAGCAGATCGAAGTGGTGGAGGAGACCCTCCGGGAACTTGGGACCGCCACCACACCCACCATGCTGGTATTCAACAAGACCGATGCCCATACCCATATTCAGAAGGATGAGGACGACCTGACACCTTCGACCCGCGAAAACCTGAGCCTTGAGGAGGTGAAGCGCCACTGGAGCGGTCTCCGCCCCGGGTCTCTGTTTATCTCCGCCCTGCAAAAGCAGAAGATCGACGAACTGAAGGACCAGCTCTACCAGAAGGTAAAGGAGATCCACATCAAAAGATATCCTTACAACGATTTGCTCTACTAGGCGGAGGGAACCAATCCTTTTTTTATCATGTATTCCGCGATCTGGACCGCATTGAGCGCGGCTCCTTTTTTGATCTGGTCCCCCACGCACCACAGCGCGATTCCCCTGGGATTGGTGAGGTCCTTGCGCAGCCGCCCCACGAAAATATCGTCCTTGCTGGCCGAGCCCAGGGGCATGGGATATACAAGATTTTCAGGGTCATCCATCAGGGTCACTCCATCTGCCTTGGCCAGTGCTTCCCTGACCTGGTGAAGATCAAGTTCCTTTTCGGTCTCGATCCAGAGCGCTTCGGAATGGTTGCGAAGCACGGGAACACGCACACAGGTGGAGCTTACCTCGATGTCTGAATGCATGATCTTCCTGCTCTCGTTGTACATTTTCATCTCCTCCTTGGTGTATCCATTGGCGGTGAACACATCAACCTGGGGGATGAGGTTCAGCGCCAGCTGGTACTGGAACTTCTCCACCGTCACCGTTTCTCCTGCGGCGATCTGACGGATCTGCTGTTCCAGCTCTGCCATGGCAGCCGCACCGGCGCCGCTGGCCGCCTGGTATGTGGCAGCATGTACCCTTCGGATGGGAGAGAGGTCATGAATGGGTTTCAGGCATACCACCATCTGGATGGTGGTGCAGTTGGGATTGGCCACAATATTCCTGGGCAGGTCATGCAGGTCACCGGGATTCACTTCGGGGACCACCAATGGCACATCCTCATCCATTCGGAATGCACTGGAATTATCGATCATGATGGCGCCGTGCCGGGTGATGGCCGGTGCGAACTGTTTGGAGGTGCTGCCGCCGGCTGAGGTTAAAGCGATATGAATGCCTTTAAAATCGTCATTGTCCTTTAGCTCTTTTACTGTGAGGGTTTTCCCTCTGAAGGTAAACTGGCTGCCCGCACTGCGGGAGGATCCAAACAATACAAGTTCGTCCAACGGGAAATCCCTTTCCTGGAGTACACGCAGGAACTCCTGTCCCACTGCGCCGCTCACACCGACTACTGCAACTCTCATGATCTCAATATTTTTTGATTGCTACCACAAAATTGCAAATATTTTGCCACATGAAAACCCTGATCTGCATTTTTTCTTTGGTACCCGGACCCCTGTGGTCCCAGTTCTTTTTTGATTTTGAAACATGTAGCACCGGGATCGCGGGCTCAATCATGAGCGGGATGGTGGAGCAGCTCCCTGCCGGCCGCTGGGAGTGCATGCAGGAAGATGCCATCTCGGGTTCCTCCTCACTTCACCATCAATTCGATAATCCCGAGTCCGGGTGTGACCATTTCCTTGTCAGGATCGATCCGGTACTGGATACCGGGCTATTCTCATGCACATTCAGGTTGAGGCACGGATATCCCCCCAGTGCTGCCAACAACTGGCAGGTGGCACTCCTGGCTGATATTGAAGGCGGGGGGGAGGGGAGCGGCAATCCTGCCCTGGAAGAATACCACATCAACAACGGACTTGTCCTGGGAGTAAACTTCATGGGTTCGGATGACATGGTCAGTCTCTGGGAGTGCAGGGAGGGAGATTGCATTGAAATCTGTGCTACCCACCTCAATTTCCAGGAACAGGTGGGAACAGATGCGGTCCCGGAATTCGGGGTGACCCGGGAAAGCAATGGAAGGGTGGAGATCTTATATTCCAGGGATCCGGATGTCTCCCCGGCTGAAGTCATCGGGCATGGCCTGGTCGATCGGCTGCCGGTGGGAAGGAACCTGGTAATCAGGTATGAATACAGTTCAGCCAGGGACCGCAACCTCTGGATCGACGATATATTGCTTGAAGGTTCTTTCGCACGTGATACCTTCCCGCCGCGGATCACCGGACTGGAGGTGGTAGACGGGTCCCGCCTGCAACTTCGGTTCTCGGAAAAAGTGGCAGTTCCTCCTCCCACAGCATTCAGGTTGTGGGGCGCATCCTACGGGAGCATGATCCCCGATAACGTGGTGGGTAATGAACAAGGGATGGTCCTTGAATTTGCCCGGAACATCCCCAACCGGGAGGAGCTTTTTCTGGAGGTGACCGGGGTCTGTGACACGGATGCGAATTGTCTTTCCGATACGGTGGTGGCCTGTATTCGCAATGACCCTGAATGGGGGGACGTGGTATTCAACGAGTTGATGGTTGACCCGGTGCCCGGGGTGCAGCTCCCGGGGGTAGAATTCATAGAGATCTATAACCGATCCGCTTTTTCTATGGACCTGTCGGGGTGGCGGGTGGCGGTGGATGAAAGGAACCATTCCATCGACAGCCTGATCCTGGATCCTTCTGCTTCAGGAGGGGTAACCGGGATGATCCTGGAGCCTTCGGCCTTCGGGTTGATCTATGGGATCAACCTGCCCAACGATGGGGCTTCGCTCTGCCTCTTCAGCGGGAAGGGAGCCCTGGTCCATGCTGCCACGTATACGCTTCCCTGGAATGGACTGGATTGGAAAAAGGAGGGAGGATGGTCCCTTGAATCACCCGATCCCAACCTGGTCTGCAATATTTCGAAAATGTGGGAATTCTCGGTGGACCGTAAGGGAGGCACTCCCGGGTCCCTCAACAGCATTCATGCGGAGTTGGAGGACGGGGAGCCGCCGCTCTTTTTGTATGCGGGATTTGGAGAGCAGCCGGGATCGCTCACCCTCCGGTATTCTGAACCAGTCTGGATTAATGACGAGGAGGGGAAACAGTTCATCCTGATGCCGGGTGGGGCGAGTCCAATCCTGGAGCCCACCGGAGGGGCCCCGGTGGAGTCT
>JAHEEC010000059.1 GCA_024640885.1 Bacteroidota bacterium
GGTCCCCTGGAGACTGAAAAATAGATCTGATGTCCGCTCTCCTCAATCTTCGGGCGGTTGAGCAGCAGTCGATTCAGTATAAAAGGTGCTAATCCATCCTTTGCCGGATCCGGTTTTTTTACCCTGGAAATCTCTTCCATGGAATGAATGATCCTGTGGGCGTGGGGGAACTCGTTGGCAGGAAAGGTGCACCTGGCCCCAAAAGCAGAAGGTTCGCTGCACATCCCGAATTCTGACCAGAATCCGGGAAGGAACATGACATCTGGAAAGGAATTTACCGCGTGGAGGTTCGCTTTCAGCCACAGTTCATCATTGCTGAAGTAATCAATGATTTTTATTCCAAACCATTTCGGTAACCAGGGGCTGTCCACAATAAATCCTGAGGGCATGGGGGTTAAAACTTTCCCGTCAATGACCTTTAATAAATTACTCCACTGTAAATCAGTCATCTAGTTTGATATTGGAATGTTTGCCGGGCGCAACGTGATTTAAAGTTAGTGAAAATGCAATCGGTTGCAAAAATTCTCTGGAATATTTTGTATTTTTATTGGACATCCCGTACCCATGGTCTCAGAATCATCCATTACCCGCCGAAAAGAGGTCACCATTTATGACATTGCAAAAGTATTGAATCTGTCGGCTTCCACCATCAGCAGGGGATTGAACAACCACCCGGCGCTCAGGAAAGAAACCATCCAAAAGATCATGGAGACTGCCATCTCCATGGGTTACCAGCAGAACACCTTCGCCAGCAACCTGAGAAGAAACAGGTCCAACACCCTTGGGGTGATCCTTCCGCGCCTTGACAGCAATTTTCAATCTTCCGTGGTCTCAGGAATGGAGAGAATGGTCAATCAGAAGGGATTCAACCTGATCATCAGTCAGTCCAGGGAATCGGTCAGCAAGGAGATCGCAAATACCTCCACCATGTTCAGCAGCAGGGTGGATGGATTGCTGATTTCCCTGGCTTGCGATACCTGCAACCTGGACCATCTTGATAAATTCCTTCTGAAGGGAATTCCTGTCATCATGTTCGACCGTGTCAAGGACCGCCCCGGATTTCAATACTCAAAGGTGATCATTGACAATGAAAGGGCTGGATTTGATGCCACCAATCACCTCCTGGATCAAGGATGCCGAAGGATCCTTTATGTATGCGATAACCTGATGAGCAATGTCTACTCGGACCGGCTCCTGGGTTATAAAAAAGCACTGAGAGGGCATCAAATTGCGCATGATCCCGAGCTGACCTTTGTCAATGAACTGGATGAGTTGTCAGGTGAAAGGGCCCTGAGGAGGTTGCTTGAACTGAAACACAGACCGGATGGCATATTCGCCGCAAACGACACCTCTGCAGTGGCCATCATCTATCGCTTGAAACAAGAAGGGATCAGGGTCCCCGAGGACATTGCGGTGGTCGGATTTAACAACACCCATATTTCAAGGATCATTGATCCCAGCCTTACCACCATTCATTATCCCGGAGATGAAATGGGGGAAGTGGCTGCCTCCACAATGATCGAGATGCTTGACAATGAAAATCCGGTGATCACAAAAACAGTGGTCCTTGATCATCAATTGATTATCAGGGATTCATCGCTGAGGCACAAACCAGGCCCGGTCCCCGCATGAAGTGATAAAGTTTGAGTATCTATTTTTCTTATCTTGGGATTTGATTTGAACATGCACTTCTGATGCAGATCATCCCATGAATACGAGAACCTCTTTTTATCCGATCCTGATGCACTTTGCGGCCCGTTACGCAGGATTTACCTATGGGGAGTTTGCCTCGGATTACAGGGCGCTGGCAGAGAGCAACCTGAAATGCGCCGGGGATTTTGGAATGGATGCAGTGGGATTGATCTCGGATCCCTACAGGGAGACTTCGGCATTTGGTGCCAGGATCTCTTTTCCTGCAGAGGCGGTACCGCGCTGCCATGACCTCCTGATCAAAAGCCAGGCGGATATCCTGGCCCTCAGGAATCCGGATGTGTTTAAAGCGGAGAGGACCCTGGACCGGATCAGGGCTGCAGGGCTGCTTGAAAAGAGTGTGGGACCTGGGATGCCAGTCATCGGTTGGATCGAAGGCCCCCTTGCAGAGAGCTGTGACCTGGCCGGGGTGAACGAGGTATTGATGAAAATCTTCATGGAACCGGATTTTGTGCACAGGATCATGGACAAAACCATGGCTACGGCCAAGGATTTTGCCAGGGCACAGGTGGAGGCAGGATGCGCGATCATCGGGGTAGGGGATGCCATTTGTTCCCAGATCTCCGTGGAGAATTACAGAGATTTTGTGAAGCATCGGCACCTGGAGTTGTTCCGGTACATCCAGTCAATGGGTGCCAAAGTGAAACTGCACATTTGCGGGAACATTACCCACCTGCTGGATGAACTCAGTGAACTGGATCCCGATATAGTGGATGTGGACTGGATGGTGGACATGGATGAGGCGCATGCGCGGCTGGGAAGCAGGATCACCCGTTGCGGGAACCTGGACCCGGTCAGTGTCATCCAGGATGCGGGGCCGGATGCGATCCGAAAAAGGACAGCGGAACTATGTGCCAGGGAGAGCGGCCGTGGTTTCATCCTTTCAGGGGGATGCGAGATCACCGTGGGCACCCCTGCAGCACACTTGAAGGCCATGCGTGAGGCCTCGTGATCATAGGATACCAATTATACATAATATAACAATGACGAAAAGACCATTTATTTTAGCTGAATCCCACTGGTCCACTGTAAAGGACCAGGATTATGAACTGGCCGTCCTTCCCTGGGGGGCCACCGAGGCACACAATTATCACCTGCCTTACGGCACCGATAATTTTGAAACAGATGCACTGGTTCATGAAGCAGCCAGGCTGGCCTGGGAACGGAAGGCAAAAGTGATCGTACTCCCAACGATCCCGGTGGGTGTGAACACAGGTCAGCATGATATAAAACTGACCCTGAATTTCAATCCCTCCACACAGCACTCCATACTGGAGGACCTGGTAGAGAGTCTTGACAACCACGGGATCTTCAAGCTCCTGATCGTGAACGGGCATGGCGGGAACGACTTCAAGCAGATGATCAGGGAGGTGGGGCGCCACTTTCCGGATATGTGGATATCCACCTGCAACTGGTTCCAGTCGGTGGATAAGGATGCCATATTCGAACACAGGGGAGACCATGCCGATGAAATGGAGACCAGCCTGATGCTGCATGCATGGCCCGACCTGGTGCTGCCGCTGGACCGGGCAGGCAGCGGGAAATCCAGGAAATTCAGTGTGGATGCATTGAATGAATCCTGGGCATGGACCGAACGGAAATGGAGCAGGACCACCAGGGATACAGGGATCGGTGATCCCCGGAAGGCCACCAGGGAGAAGGGGGCCAGGTATTTCAGGGAGGTCACGGAAAAAATGGCCGGGCTGATGGTGCAGCTGGCCGGCACCGACCTGTCGGAACTGTACGTGTGACGGCTCCCATTGTTTAGTTTTGTTCTTAACGGAATTATCACAATTTTAATCGGTGTAATTACGCACCGAACACCATGGTCCTGGACAGAAGAACCTTCCTGAAAACCGGAGTGGCGGGTTTCGGCAGTATCATGCTGATGCCCTCCTGCGTCACCAGGGGAAATCCATACCACTTTTTTACACCGGAAGAGGCAAAATGTGTCATTGCACTGTGTGAACAGATCATTCCCGCCGATGAACACGGGGGCGGTGCCACGGAAGCCGGGGTGATCCACTACATCGACAGGCAGCTGCTGGCAGTCTTCGATTACAACCAGGTGATCTATCAACAAGGGATCTCTGCCATCCAGGCCTCTTCCCTGGCACTTCACGGCCAGCGCTTTGAGGAACTTGGCCGGGATACACAACTTGAATTCCTTCATGCACTCGAAGATGAAAAACTACCTGAAGCGCACTGGACAGAGGTGGCCCAGGGTCGCTTCTTCAACCTGGTGATCAGGCACTCCATGCAGGGATTTTACGGAGCCCCAAGGCACGGCGGGAACCGGAATTACATGAGTTACCAGATGATGGGCCTGGATTTTCCCCTGGTGGTGGGCCGGAATCATTACAGACAACAACCCTGAATCGAGATGGCCAACAGACACGTCAATGCAATTGTGGTAGGAGCCGGTGCCGGCGGCGGGGTGGTGGCCAAGGAACTTGCCGTGAACGGGCTTTCCGTGGTGCTTTTTGAAAGGGGTGGCTGGCCGCAATACGACAAACACATCAATGACGAACTGATCTCCCAGCGCACGCAGGTGCTGGGATCCGCCTTCGGACCCGATCACCTGAAAAATCCCAGGGTGAGGATCTGGGAGGACGGTTTCAGGCAGGTGGTCACCCCCATCGAGGGGGATTACGGACATAATGCGGCCTGTGTGGGATCAGGGACGGTCAGTTACGGTGCCATGGCCTGGCGCTTCATGCCCGAGGACTTCAGGATGAGGTCCACCTACGGACAGGTGGAGGGTTCCACACTGGAGGACTGGCCCATCTCTTACGAGGAGCTGGAACCATACTACGAGAAGGCCGAGTGGGAGGTAGGCGTGTCGGGCGACGATGCACTGAATCCTTTCTCACCGCCTCGGAAGAGGCCCCAACCCATGCCTCCCTTTGAGAATAACCGGGAAGGGAAGGTGCTGGCCGCAGCCTGCAGGAGGTTGGGGCTGCATCCTTTTCCCATTCCCATGCTCCGCAATTCCATCCCCTATCACGGAAGGCCCGCATGCATCCGGAACCGCACATGCGTGGGATTCGCCTGCCCGGTGGACGGGAAGAACGGCACCCACAATACGGTGATCCCCGAGGCGATGGCTACCGGGAATTGTGAAGTGCGTACCCATTGCCAGGTGGCAGAGGTGATGAGCGACGGGTCGGGCAGGGTGACCGGTGTGAAATATTTTAACGGGGAGGATCAAGGGGAAGTGCAGACCGCCGACCTGGTCATTCTTGCAGCTTCAGCCACCGAGACTGCACGTCTGATGCTCAATTCCACCACAAAACTTTTTCCCCATGGGCTGGGGAACAACAATGACTGGGTGGGCCGCAACCTTCAGGGACATGCCTACACCGGGGCCATGGGCCTCTTTGATTTTGAAGTCACCGACTATGCGGGGCCAGGAGCCACCTTTGGTTTCTGTGATTATAACCATCACAATCCGGGCATCGTGGGTGGTGGATTGCTTTGCAACGAGTTCAACGCGCTTCCTTACCTCTTCACAGGTTCAAGACCCCCGGGGAGCGCAAGCTGGGGTAAAGCCCACAAAGATTTCCAGATGCGGAACATCAAAAGGGTGGCTGCACTCCACGGGCCCATCCAGGAGATGCCCAATTTCAGTGCCCGGGTCACGGTGGACCAAAAAGTGAAGGACCACTGGGGGATCCCGGTAGTTGCCCTTTCCGGGGAGCGTCACCCCATGGACCATGAACACTGCAAATGGCTGTCAGCCAGGGCGGAAGAGGTCCTGAAGGAGGCGGGTGCACTGGAAACCTGGTTGAGGGTAGGGGGCAGGGGACTCAGCGGAGGCCAGCACCAGGCGGGCACTGCCAGGATGGGCAATGATCCTAAAACCTCTGTGACCAACCGGTATGGGCAGGTACACGGGATCGACAATCTTTTCGTGGCGGACGGAAGCCTTTTTGTTACTGTAGGGGGATTCAATCCGGCGCTGAGCATCCTGGCAATTGGGTACTGGGTATCGGATTACATTACAACTACCTGGAAAGGAACCGGATTTAAATCATAATCAGGGAATCATGACCGGAAAAAAAACCATCCTGATCCTGGCCTCACCACTTGCTGTGATCTTTGTATTGTTCCTGGGATACTCCGGGTGGAACAGCGCCGATCCGGAGCGGACCTGCGGTTCCTGCCATGAGATTGTACCCTCCCTTGAGATGTGGCAACAATCGGCCCACCGGGATGTAACCTGCTCCGGTTGCCATGGAACGGCAATGAGCAACGGGTTCCATTCACTGAAGGAGAAGGGACGGATGCTCTTTACCCACACCCGGAACAAAAGCGATCACATGAAAGTAGGGATGGATGAAGAGGATGTATTTGAGGTGATGAGCGCCTGCGTGGATTGCCACCGTGACGAATACACCCGGTGGATGGCCGGGGGCCATTCGGCCACCTACTCGGACCTCTTCCTGAATCCGGCACACAACAGCATGGAAAGACTTTACCCGGATTGCTTCCGGTGCCATGGCATGTATTACGGGGGAACCATTGAAAAGCTGGTGGAGCCGCTCTCCACCACAGGTCCATGGAGGTTGAAGGACCCTGATAAGGCTTCCCAGCATGCCATCCCCTGCCTGACCTGCCATCCCATTCATATGGAGAATGAGAGGATGGGGCGCCCCGGTTCCATGGATGATCCGGAAGGGATCTTCTATGCCCGTGATGAGCGGAATCCGCTCACCGGTCTATACCTTCGTTCGGACAGGTTGCACCTGAGGGCCGATATGTTGAGGAAACCTGATATGTTCAGCGGGGGTGTCCCGGTGCTGGTATCGGACGACCCGGTGCAGCGCATCTGCATGCAGTGCCACGCTCCCAACTGGGCCCATGAAGCGGGAACGGAGGATGACCGGACCCCCACCGGGGTGCACGAGGGAATCAGTTGCAGGGCCTGTCACCGGGGCCATTCCAACGATGCCAGGGATGCCTGCAAGAGCTGCCACCCGGCTGTCTCCAGCTGCAACCTCCCGGTGGAGACCATGAATACCACCTACCTGAGCAGGGAGAGCCCCCATGACATCCACTCCATGCAATGTACCCATTGCCATGATCCCATCCCTTACCCATAATCAGCATCTATGAAAAGAAGGCATTTTCTGAACCAGTCTGCAGGGTTAACCCTGGGAGTTATGGGGGGAACGCGGGCACTCGGGGTCCTGCCCGGATCCGGACCAGTTGAGCAACCCAGGAAAAAAGCCGTTGTACAACCCTATCCGCTGGCCATCACCATGTGGGAATTCTCCTGGCTGGAGAGGCGGTGGCCCGGTGCCGGATACGAGGATTGGGACAGGGCCCTTTCCGAACTGGTGGACCGGGGTTATGATGCGGTTCGCATTGATGCCTTCCCCCACCTGATCCATCACGAACCTGAAAAGGAGTTCATGCTGCTTCCGCACTGGAGCGTACAGGATTGGGGCAGTCCCGGGATCAACCGGGTACAGGTTCAGCCCAACCTGAATAAATTCCTGGAAAAGTGCCGGGAGTACGGGGTAAGGGTGGGACTCTCCTCCTGGTTCCGGAAAGATGAGGAGGATTTGAGACTGAAGCTGGATACCCCTGAAAAACTTGGGGAGGCCTGGTTGTCGGTGCTGGCGTCCATCCAGGAGGGAGGGTTGCTGGACACCATATTTTACGTGGACCTTTGCAACGAGTGGACCGGGCCTGCCTGGTGCCCCTATTTTGTCAATGATCCACCTGAAGCGGTTTGGACGGGCTGGCACACGGATAAATCCAGGGAATGGATGCAAAGGTCCATCGCAGTGGTAAAGGAAGCTTATCCCCGCATTCCATGCACCTTTTCTTTCACAGGGGAGGTGAATTCGGAAACCCTCACGAAAAAAGGTTTTCATATGCTGGATTTCCTGGAACCCCATATCTGGATGACCAGTTACAATGGAGGTGAGTTCTATAACAGGGTGGGTTATGCCTTTGAACTTTTCGATCAGGCAGGTTACCGCAACATGGCCCTGCACGGCGAAAAAGTGTACCGGGAAAATATAGATTACTGGAAACAAGGACTCACCGGGCAGATCAGGATGGCAGCCTCCTGGTCAGGACAGGAGAACCAGCCTCTGATCACAACCGAATGCTGGGGGGTGGTGGATTACAAGGACTGGCCCCTGCTGGACTGGGGATATGTAAAGGAGCTGTGCGCACTGGGAACAGCCGAGGCTGCAAAAACAGGAAGATGGCTGGCCATTTCAACCAGCAATTTCTGTGGCCCCCAGTTTGTGGGGATGTGGCGTGACAGGGCCTGGCACCGGGAACTTACCGATCTGATCCACCGTTCACCGGTTTCAAAGGAGCTATCCGGGTCCCTGCTTGCGGCCCGCATGCAGGAAACCGCGGGAGCCTGAAGGCCATCCCCGGTTTCAGTTTAAAAACCCGCAAAGAAGATTGATTAAATATTGCAAAATGAATACTTTTGCAGTTCCCTAGCGTTTACAACAATTTAATTTAGCCAAATCCAATGAATTTCACATCCAAAGTTGAGTCTGCATTCTATAAGATCTCAGGTTCACCTGAAATCAACACCAATGTGCCCTATATCGTGGTCGATAACTTCCCGCTCATGGGATTGCTCACCTCTTTGCGTTTTCTTGAGTGGGCCGGGGAGAATCCAAAAGGGGTGATCAGCCTTCCCACCGGCAAAACCCCCGAGTACTTCATCAAGTGGACCGCCCACATGTTGGAGAACTGGGAGGGCAAGAATGTGAAAGAGCTCAGAAGCAAATACGGAATTGAGGGAATGCACAAACCCTCACTGAAAGAGCTCCAGTTCGTCCAGATCGATGAATTCTATCCAATCAGTTCCCGGCAGCACAACAGCTTCTTCAACTACGTCAGGAAATACTATATCGGAGGATTTGGACTGAACCAGAAGAACGCACTGTTGATCAATTCCGATGAGATCCCCCTGGCGGGCGGAAAACATTTTACTGAAATTTTCCCCAACAACCTGGTGGACCTCTCCCTGCGATACCGCGAGCCCAAGAGCCAGTTCGAAAAGCTCCAGCAGCAATCCATATTTTCCATTGATGACTGGTGCACCGAATATGAGCAGAAGATCAGGGAAAAGGGAGGGATCGGGTTTTTCCTGGGCGGGATCGGGCCCGATGGGCACATTGCATTCAACACCAGGGGGTCGGACCATTACTCCACCACACGGTTGACGGAGACCAATTTTGAAACCCAGGCCGTGGCTGCCTCAGACCTGGGAGGCATCGAGATCTCCCGGAACAGGCTGGTGATAACCATTGGTCTGGAGACCATCACCCACGACCCGGATGCAGTTGCGGTAATTTTTGCTGCCGGAGAAGCCAAAGCCCCGATGGTAAGGGAGGCACTGGAACAAAAACCATCCAACCTCTATCCTGCCAGTGTGCTCACCAAACTGAAGAATGCAAGGTTCTACCTGACCGCAGGTGCGGCCACGGGATTGCAGGCCTCCATTGATGCCTTTTATAAAAATGGTCCGTGGACCCAGGATAAAACCGACCGGGCGGTGATCGATCTTTGCGTGAGGCTGGATAAATATGGCCATCACCTGACCATGAGCGATCTGAAGGATGACCGCTACTGCAAGATGATCCCCGGTCTCAGTGAGAAGACAGTCCAGTCCGTGATCAATTCAACCGTTGATAAGTTCCAGAAGGGTATGTTCGCCGAGCAGAACGAGGTCTATTATCACACGGGACCGCACCACGACGACATCATGCTGGGACTCAATCCCCATATTCACCGGCTCATGAGGAACGAGACCAACACCAGCTATTTCTCGGTGCTGACCTCCGGATTTACAGCCGTGACCAATAAGTTTGTCATTGAGGCCCTTGAAGACACCAAGCATTTCCTGGACAAAGGGTTGATCACCATGACCCGGTACCCCGATTTTTTTGAATCGGGATATCTCTACAAGCGTGACAAGGATGTGAACCACTATCTGCTCAAGGTAGCATCGGGGGAGGATTATGAACTGCGCAGGGGGCTCGCCCACCGTCTGGTTCGCGACATTGTAGGCCTTTACCGGGTCAAGAATAGTGAACAGCTCAGGGATGAGATCAACAACATCCTGATGATCCTGAAGAAGAGCTATGACGGGGAGATCAACCTCCCGGACATCCAGAAGTTGAAAGGGATGATCCGTGAATTTGAGGAAGAACTTGTCTGGGCCTGTTTCGGGATCCAGACCAGTAATATTAACCATTTGCGGCTGGGTTTCTATACGGGGGATGTGTTTACCGAACAACCCAAGCTTGAACGGGATGTGGAGCCCATCCTGGAGGAGCTGAGGAAAATCAAACCCACCGTGGTGAGCCTGGCATTCGATCCGGAAGGGAGCGGGCCCGATACCCATTACAAGGTACTCCAGGTAGTGGCCGAGGCACTCAGGATCTGGAGCAAGGAGGAGGACCTCTCAAAATTGAGGGTCTGGGGCTACAGGAACGTTTGGTACAGGTTCCACCCTGCAGAAGCCAACCGCATTGTGCCCGTATCCCTGAACGCAATGGGGGTCATGGATGACGCTTTCACCAACAGCTACCTGAGCCAGGTGGATGCCTCATTTCCCAGCTACCAGCATGACGGGAAATTCAGCGACCTCACCAAAAGGATCTGGGTGGAACAGCTGAAGACGATCCAGTTGCTGCTTGGGAAGAACTACTTCTACCAGCATGATAGCGCAAGGGTGAGAACCACACACGGACTCCTATTCTTCAAGGAGATGACCCTGAACGAGTTCCTGGGCCATGCACGTGAGCTGGAAAAATCCATGGAGGGGGTGGTCCTTTAGGAAGGTGTACCCGGAGCAGCCAGACGTTACCCGGCATTCCCGGGTTCAATCCCTGACCGGGGCTATGATCACAGGCTCCCCGTTGGGAACTGCCTGGTAGGTAATGAATTTTCCCTCCTGGTCATATCCTGTTTCATAATCCACAGGTGTCCCGTCCTGTGTTACCTGACAGGACTCCCATCGATCGGGGATGGCAGTGCGCATGGAGAGGGGCATTTGATAAAGTCCCGGATCAAGGGAATGCGAAAGCCGAACATGGATCTGATCCCTCTCCCGGGTAACGACCGCCTCGCTGTGCATCCGCTCCCTCATGTATTTGGTCACATCCTGAAAAGTAGCAACCCAGAGGTTGCCGTCATTGGATTTGATAGTCTTAAAGAATTGATCCAGTGTATCACCCGGAATTGCTTCCCACCCCACTCCGTCCACTCCGTGGTAAACAAGAACCAGCCATAGGTTGTCGTGGGCCAGGCAGGTATCGATCCATGAATTCATGACCTCCATGGGTGTTTCTGAAAGGGCTCCCCGCTGCCACTGCACATAGGTTTTGTCAGATCTCCCGGGTTCACGCCTGCTGCCTCTGTTCAGCTCATCAAGGTATGCTTCAGGCATCCTGTTCCGGAGGGCCGGGAAGATCTCCAGTGCAACCTCCATGACCCTTTCGTTCTCCGTGCCATAGGGGCATTCACAGGAGAAGGTATGCACGGGCCCCAGCCGGTTCAGAATATCCTCCCTGCATTTCTCAAGTTCCCACCGCATATTTGCCTCATCCAGGACCGCCAGCCGGGGGTGCGAGATGGTGTGGCAGGCAAATTCATGTCCCCGGAGTGCAAATTCCCCGATCTCTTCCCAGGTGATCTGTTCCGAACCGCTGTATTCTGCACCCTCCCTTAACTTTTCAACCTTTCCGGCCCTTACCTTTGCATATGCCTCATCGATGATCTGGCAGGCCCTTTCCACATTTCCTGCATCCACGGCCGCTCCTGCCCGGGTATGGGAATCCACCAGTGCCGGGTAACCCAGGAATCCCACCGCGGATGCCCTTTCAAAGAGGTTATCCGGGTTGGTGGGCACCGCAGCGGTTTCGGCGATGATCTCCTCCACGGCCCTTCCAATGAACCTGGCCTGGAACTCAGAACCGGGAATTTGTCCCGTATTGATAAAGAAAGTCCCTGGAAAACCCTGCTCCTCCATCAGGGGAAGGGCCACCCTGAACTGGTTGATGGAACCGTCGTCATAAGTCAGGGAGATGGCTGCCCGCTTTCCGTCCTTCCATTTGAGGAGCTCCGTTTTTCCTGTGCGGTCACCCTGGGTCGTTGAACAGGCGCATGCCAGAAGGGCAGCCAGAAAGAGGAGCGGATGGTACACGGTTGAAGGATTTTTCATGGCAGTGGATTTAATCAATCAGTTTTAATTATTTGCTTGTGGTTCGTGGATGCTGATGCAATGAAATCCACCGCTGTAATAGTTGATTGTATCGGCCCTTAATTTAATGATCTCGCGGGCCGGAAAGGCCTCTTTAAAAATTTGCACCACTTCCCTCTCCTTATCTAGTAGCTTGATGTTGCCTGAGTTTTCAGAACAGTATGAAGGCAACAGGATGAATGAATTGCCAATGATGAAATTCATATAGCTTGTCACGGAAGCTATGATCTTTCCTTCGGGCCCTGCCCTGCGGTCCGTAATGATCAGCGGGGCTATGGGGACCCTGATTACATTAAATTTTTTCCCGTCCTGGTCCGTGGCATTCACAAGTATATTGTAGTTCTCATCCAGCCGCTTCTTTGCCTCCTTATATATAGGATGCGAATTTGCCTCCTCCTGGGTGACGCTTGTGATCAGGATGGTGTGTGCATCCGCGAAGCGGCAGAATTCATCCACGTGGCCATTGACCCCCTTGGGATAAATGGAATCATAAAGGGGTCCCTTCAGGATGAGGTCATCCTGCGGAAGACCTTTTTTTAGCCAGATGATCTTTTTTTGTCCGAGCTTGCTGACCATCTCTTTTTCGATCTCCTCCAGGTTTTTTGGCTGGTTGACATCCAGTTCATGGGTCTCGCACAGGATCATGGTGCCTTTCCCGTTCACCTCCCTGGAACCTCCCGTACTGTTAAAGGAACTTTTGATGACGGGGAGCCCCGATTTAGAGGCCAGGACTTCAATCAAACCCGGATCTGACCAGAAATAGGTGAATTCGACCAGTTGTTTTTCACCTGCCCTGTTGACCAGGTACACAGGCCCATAGTCCCGGATCCAAATGTTATCCAGCCTCTGATCAATGATTTCGAACCGGACATTGCCGAGATTGCTGCCGTAATTTTCCAGGATCCTCTTTATGGTTTCCGCATCCTCCTTCGGCTGGCCCAGGAAGAGGGTAACCTTCTCCTTTTTCGACACGATGCCCACCAGCTTTGGGATTATCTCATAGTAATCGGTGGACCAGACAAAACAGGTTGAACGTACCGGTCCGAACTCGGCGGGCAGGTAGAATTGGGAACGCTCCTCACTCCTGTTGCATGAAAACAGTACAAGGGCCCATGCCAGGACCAGCCCCAGCCCAATTACTCTTTGTTTTTCCTGTCGGTTCATTCAAAGCGGATCATTCAGTCAAAAGATAATACCCTCAGGCCAAACCTGTCCCATCCGGACAAAAAAGGAGGTTGTCTCAGGAACGACAAGAGACAACCTCCTTATAGAATCACAGTAAACTGGTTAATAACCTCACAAACGGATCAGAGCTCCCTGATCTTGATGTTCCTGAACCACACTGCATGTCCGTGGTCCTGCAACCCGATGTATCCCGTTTTGGCCACATTGGCGAAGTCGGGATTGAATTCGGGGAACTTGCTATCGGCAATCATCTTCTTCCATTCGTCGGTCCAGAGGTGGAATTCCAGGGTGGTTTCACCATTCATCCTGTAAGCAATGGTTCCATCATAGGAGATGATCTCGGCGGAGTTCCACTCCATGGGTCCCCTGGCATTCTGCGGATCGGGGGGGATGAGGTCATAAAGACTCCCGGCCCTCCGGTTTCCATTTACACCCAGGGTATTGTCCACGTGGTTCCCGAAGTTATCCAGGATCTGGTATTCGGGCGCCGTGTACCAGATCTTCTTGCCCGGGATCTCCTGGGCGAGGTAAAATATGCCGGAGTTTCCTCCCTCCTCGATCATCCATTCCAGTTTCAGGTCGAAATTGGTGAACTGCTTGTCATAGATGATATCGCCGCCAAACCCTGCTTCACCCATTCCTGAGTTGGAACACTTCAGACTTCCGTCCTCAATGGACCAACCCTTGTCAGGAAACTCAGCATTGTCGTATTCCCTCCAGCCGTTGGTAGTCTTCCCGTCAAAGAGAAGGACCCAACCCTCCTTTTTCTCCTGGTCGGTCAGGGTATTGGGGGCTGCTGCCACCTCTTCGGCAGCTTCGGCTCCGTCGGCCTTTTTCTCTTCCTTAGGAGCGGAGGTGCAGGCCACCGCTCCAAGGAACAAGAGGCCTGTCAATCCATATACTAGATTTTTCATATTCACTTTCTATTGGTGTTCAACAAAGGTTAAGCCGGCATGTCGGGAAGTTTCCATCCATCCCTGTATTTATGATTCACCAGCTCCTTGGCGAACTGCTTGGCATTGAATCGATCGGTATATTTCGTCCGGAATTGGGGATCACCGTCAATGATCTCAAAATCGTCTGAAAGCACCATCCTCAGCTTCTCATCGTCCCCGATATTGGTGAATTCCATGTTCTCACCGTCCCAGTTCAGCTCCTTGTTGAGGCCCTGCAGGCGAACTGCATTGACACCCATGACCACCATCTCGTTGAAGGGTCCTGCTTCTTTGAATGGAGAAGCGGTCTCCACCCGGTTCTCGGGGCTCTCCTTACAGGCCCTGACCCAGTCCATTTCATGGCCGCCATTCATTGGATTCTCTATGCGGCGCCTGAATTTTGGAGCGTCAGGTTTCCTGCCTGAAAGCAGCCAGGGGTTCACTCCGTAACATCCGCAGACCAGGGTGTCCTTTGATCCGTGGAAAAGCACCCCGCCTCCACTGTCGTTCATGCTCTTTCCTTCAGGCCACCATTCCGGTTTCATGGGCTGGAGCCCTCCGTCGTACCAACTTACTTCCACCTCGGGGAACCTCACATTGGGGGCCGGTTTACGCTCCGGGTAGGTCAGTTTGACCATCTGTGCGGTGGGGGCACATTTGGTAAGCAACAGCGTGGAGCTTCCCTGTACCTTGGTGGGATACTGCAACTGCAGGCCCACGAATACCGGATGCAGGATGTGGCAGGCCATGTCGCCCAGCGCGCCGGTTCCATAATCCCACCATCCGCGCCAGTTCCATGGTGTGTAGATGGCGTTGTAGTCATTCATTACAGCAGGACCGGTAAAGAGGTCCCAGTTCAGGGTTTCGGGCACCGGCATCTTCTCAGAGGGCACATTCAATCCCTGTGGCCAGATGGGCCTGTCGGTGAATGCTTCTACTTTTGTGATCTCTCCCACTTCACCGTTTAAGATCCATTCGGTGGTCAGGTTCACACCCTCCCCTGAGGATCCCTGGTTCCCCATCTGGGTGGCAACCTTGTATGTTTCAGCCAGCCTGGTCAGGAGCCTGGATTCATAGACAG
The DNA here is from genome assembly GCA_024640885.1 of Bacteroidota bacterium. Lineage (GTDB taxonomy): Bacteria > Bacteroidota > Bacteroidia > Bacteroidales. The sequence continues at coordinate 15,164 of JAHEEC010000059.1, forward strand.
AATGGGTCAGGGGCTTCTGCACATAGACATGCTTGCCCATGGTCATGGCATGGGCGGCAACCAGGGCATGGGTGTGGTCGGCTGTGGCCACTACCACCGCATCGATATCCTTGGCCATCTCATCGTACATTTTCCTCCAGTCCCAGTACTTTTTGGCCTTGGGGTAATCGTCAAAGGTTTTCTGTGCATATTTCCAGTCCACGTCGCACAGGGCCACAATATTCTGGTCCTTTATATTCCTCAGGTTGGTACGGCCCATTCCACCGATACCCACACCGGCAACGTTCAATTTGTCGCTGGGAGCGGTATATCCCAGACCGCTGACCACCCGGCTGGGAATGATCGTAAATCCTGCAGTCGCAGCTGCTGTGGTTCCAATGAATCTTCTCCTGGAAACACCTCTGCCTTTTTCTTTGCTCATAATAAGATGAATTTAGTTAGGTTATTTTGTGCTTAGGTTCGAAATCGCCTCCCAATTTAATAATAAAATTCCATAGATGAAATTCACTGTCACAATAGTTGAGGAAGCTTCCTCGCGACGGGAAGGGAAGCAATGCATACCCGGTTATGTGGACTCAATCTAATTTTACCCCGTGAGCGCGTCCATTCTCAACATTTTTCTATATTTATGCCCACTGAGCTACCCGTTTTTAAAGTTATATCAACCGATTGCATTACCAAAGCCGCGGGATCATTTGAATAGCTGAATTTGTGAATCGGGTAGCCAGGGGTTGATTAACCCGCCATCGTATTACAGATTGATGACAGAGAAGGACATGTGTATATTAAGACATCCAAGATGACGAAAGCACCGATTTTAGCATTGCTGACCCTGGGATACTTGCTGATCACAGGTTGTGACCCCGATCTGAAGAAGGGGGATAAATATGCCAGGCCCGATTGGCTCGCTGGGAAGGTATATACCCAGATCCTGGACCAGCCGGACCTTTCCACATTTGCCAGGTGCGTTGAACTTACAGGGTATGACACCATCCTTGACAGGTCGGGCAGTTATACGGTGTTTGCACCCAATAATGAGGCATTCAATGCCTGGTTCCAGCAGAATCCGCTTTACAACCAGGTGGAGGATATACCCCTGCCAGTACTCAATAGCCTGGTGAAATACCACATTGTACAGAATCCATGGAGCAAATCGCAGCTTCAGCAGCTGGATGTCTGGGGATGGATCGATACCCTGGACATCAATAACGATAAGCCAAGGGGATATAAGAGGGAGACGCTACTGCTTCCAAAAAACAGGAAGCTGGGCATTGGTTCCGATGAGGTCGATCATAGCATAAAAATCGTGGATACCCTTCAGACAGATTTCCACAGAATGTACCTGACAGATTCAAGGAAGTACACCCCCATCTTCTTCAGGGATTATTTCAGCATTTATGACCTTAGTCCTGATGACTACTCATTTTATTTCGACCGGCCCATTGAAAATCCGGCTGATATCTATTATGCAGGCGCAAAGATTATGGGAGATGAGATTTTTGCTGAGAACGGGTTTGTCTATAATATCGACAGGGTCGTGGATCCATTGCAAAATTCCTATGAGATCCTTCAGTCCGAAAAGGGTGGGTATTCCTATTCCCTTTTCCTTGATTTACTGAACCGGTTCCCCGAGTTCAGATACAATGCCGACGCGACCTATGATCAACCGGGAGCCTCCGAGGGTCTTGAGGTTGACTCGCTCTTCGATGTGACTTTCCCTGAACTTGCATTCGATATCCTGAACGAGAAGACCACTGCCCCCAGGGGAACCTTCGGCCTGCCTTCGAATGTCTCCATCAGGTACCATCACGGGATTGCAGCACCCACCAATGAGGCATTCAACCAGCTGGTCCAGGACTTCCTGGCCGGCGCCGGCAGGTGGGGAAACCTTGAGAGTGCCCCCAGGCATATCAAACGGATCATCGGGAACACCCATCTTTCCACAAATCCAATCTACCCCACTGATCTTGATAAGGGTTTTATAAACGGAGAGGAGGACAGGGTGACTGTGGACCAGAATGATGTGGTGCAAAAACAGTACGGAAGCAATGCCACGTTTGTGGGCCTTAACAAAGCCATTGTTCCGAGGGCATTCAGCAGCGTAACCGGCCCCGTATATCTCCTCAGGGGGTATTCATTCACCATGTTCGCCATCGAGCAGGCCGGATTGTTGCCTGCCCTGAAAAGAGAAAATGAGGATTACATGCTTTTTGTGGAATCTGATGCGGATTGTCAGGAGGATTCATCCCTCTGGTACGATTACAGTACAGAGAGGTTCCACCTTTTCCAGGGCAGCGGTGTCACATCAACCCGTTATGCTTTGAATGTGAACGAATTAAGGACGCTTATCCTGAATCATGTGGGTTCCTCCACGCCCAGGGGAGTGGCGCGCAAGGAGTTCATCCAGAACCTGGCCGGCAATTACCTGGTGGTGAACAATGAGACCGGGGAGGTTTCAGGAACGGCGCCCACCACCTATGGGTACAAGGGTGAGCTGGTGGTCAGCGAGTTCCCACAGCAGATCGGTGCCGATGCGGATAATGGGAAGACCTACAGGATCATGAACTGGCTGAGTTTCTCCTCGGCCAATCTCTTCCTGAAGATTTCAGCAAATTACCCGGTATTCCATCAACTCTTAAGGAAGGCCGGATTAAGCCAGGATGCCCAGAACAGGTACAATTTTATGTCGGACAATGAAAACTATACGGTGTTCGTCCCCACCGATTCGGCACTAAATGCATTCCGGGCGGACACCCTTCCCATTCCTGACCTCCGGAAATTGTTGATGCTCCATTTTGTGCAGGGGTCCCTCATTTTCACGGACGGGAATCGCCCCCCCGGGTATTATGAGACCTCCAGGATTGATGAATCCTCCACCGAGTTCAGCCTCGTATTTTCCAAAATCTATATCGATCCCGGCACTGACATGATTACCATTCCCAACAAAGCAGGGGGTGATTTCATGGTGGTGGAGGAATCGAATAAGACCAATGTGATGACCGGCCGGAACATTGGTGAGGGGACAGAAGTGTTCCCTGTGGTCCTGATCAATGCGGTTGTGCATGAGACGGATCGGGTCCTTGTATTTGAAGATCTTGATTCCAATTAATCATTTGAGATGAAAATGGCAAAGAAAGTATTCATATCACTCATGTTCCTGGGGTCCCTGCTCCAGGCATACACCCAGGAAAGCAAGATCATCCGGGGAAGGGTTACGGACAAGGGCGATCAGACTGCAGTGATCGGCGCAAACATTATCGAGTACGATAAAGAGAACCGGATCATCAATGGGACCATCTCCGATGTGAACGGTGACTTCGTGCTTGAAATGAGGAACTCTGAAAATGTTGTCCGGATCAGCGTGATCGGGTACAACACCACTGAAATAGATGTGAATGTGCCGGGATCACTGAACATTGAGCTGGAGCCATCCAACGTGGAGCTGGAAGAGGTGACGGTGACCGCCGTGGCCAAGTCCCAGCACAGCCTGACCAACATCGATGACAGGGATAAGGCCTCCTCTTCCGTGAAGGTGGATATGATCGAGATGTCCAATTCCGGGGTGCTTTCGGCTGCCGACGCGCTCCAGGGAAAGGTGAGCGGGCTGGACATTATAGCAGCCTCGGGCGACCCGGGCTCCGGATCACAGCTGGTGATCCGCGGTCTCAGCTCCATGGGCAACAACCAGCCGTTGATCGTGATCGACGGGATCCCCCAGTTCAGGGTATCCCAGGATTTCGATCTTAGTTCGGCCGACAGCGAAGATATCAGTGAACTTGTAAATATAGCCCTGCAGGATATCAAATCAATTGAGATCCTGAAGGATGCCGGATCTACAGCCGTATACGGATCCAGGGGGGCCGACGGGGTGCTGCTGATCGAGACCCATTCCGGAAAGCTGGGTAAGGTCCAGTTCGACTACCAGTATAAGAACACAATTAACTTCCAACCTCCGCCCATTCCCTTGCTGAACGGGGATGAATACATCATGCTTCAGCTGGAGGAGTGGCACAATGCTTTTGGTGTGTATGACATTCCCCCGGAGATCGCATATGACCGCGATTTTGTGGATTTTTACAACTATTCGGCCAATACGGATTGGCTGGGGGCCATTACCCAGAATTCGGTCACCCATGACCACTATTTCAAAATATCAGGAGGAGGACAGAAAACCAGGTATTTCACCTCTTTCAGCTACGTGAACGAGGGGGGGACGACCATCAATACCAACTCCAGGAGGTTATCCACCCGCGTGAACCTGGATTATTACCTGTCAAGGAAATTGCTGTTTACCATCCAGTTCAATTACAACAATAACAATACCCAGGGGAATCTCAATTTAAATGGCAGGAATGTAAGGTACATGGCCTACATCAAGGCGCCTAATATGAGCATCTGGGAGTATGATGCAAACGGGGCGCTTACCGGAGAATACTTTACACCCATCAACAGTTACCAGGGTTCCGGAGTCGACTACTTTAACCCCGTGGCTGTGTCGGAACTTGGAAAAGATGACATGGTATCCAACCAGCTCCAGAACACCTTCCGGTTGCGTTACAGCCTGCTTGACTGGCTCACCTTCAGGGAGACCATTTCGATCCAGTACCAGGGAAGGAAAGAACAGGCTTACCTGCCATACAATGCTTTTGGGGCCGACTGGCTGGCGTGGAACGTGAACAAAGCAGACGAAGGGAACAATTTTGAATCGTCGGTTCGTACAGAAACCCAGCTGGCGTTTGATTCCCCTTTCAAGAATACCGACCATGTATTCACCGGTGCCGTAAGCTGGATTACCGATCAGTCAAGCTATGAGTGGATGAATATCCAGAGCAATAAAACCCCCAGTACCGATATACAGGATCCTGCCATTGACGCGCAGATTAACTGGATCGGAACCGGCTCGGGAGAAACGCGCTCATTGGGGGCCCTGGCCAACATCAATTATAAGTTCAAGGACCGCTATATGGTCCAGTCCATCTTAAGGGCCGACGCCCATTCGGCATTCGGGATCAACAACAGGTGGGGGCTCTTCAAGGGGGTTTCCCTGGGCTGGAGGTTTACCAGTGAACCCTGGATGCAACGTTTCCAGTTCCTGGATGAGAGCATGCTTCGGGCCAGCTGGGGAGTGGCGGGGAGGCAACCCCAGGACACCTATGCCCGCTTTGCCACCTATCAGTCAAGCAGCAACGGGAGCTACATCATCAGTCCTGCCATCATACCCACAGGAATCCAGCTCAACAACCTGCAGTGGGAGAACATCGAGTCGTGGGATGTGGGACTCGAGCTCAACATGTTTGATTACAGGTTATATGTGGAGACAGATCTCTATCTGAAGACCACCACGGACCTGTTGTTCAATAATTACGCCATACCCACTTCCTCGGGTTACGGTGCACTCAAATACCTCAATGGGGGGGCCCTGGAAAACAAGGGATGGGAGCTGATGGTGGATTTCAAGGTGATCCAGGGGGAGAATTTCCGGTGGTCCGTGAACTTCAACACTTCGCAGAATATTAATAGTTTCGTGAACCTCCCGGAAAACTTCAATACGGAGCGTTCCACCTCCATCAGTAACGGAGAGTACCCCCGCAGGGTTATGCAGGGCGAACCCATCGGTTCGTTCTTTGGATTCAGGTACCTGGGGGTCTACCCCACAGACGCAGATGCACTCGCCCGGGATGCCAACGGGAACCTGCTCGTGGACGAGGCAGGGGTTCCCATTCCCATGACCTATACACAGTCATATATTTTCAGGGGCGGGGATGCCCATTATGAGGATGTCAATAAGGATGGGGTGATCGACCTGAATGATGTGGTCTATATCGGGGATTCCAATCCCGATTTCATCGGAGGTTTCGGAACCAATTTTGACTACAAGAATTTTGACTTTTCCGTGGCTTTCCATTACCGCCTCGGATTTGATATTATAAATGGTGTGGCCATCGAGACCGAAGGAATGAATACCCGGGATAACCAGAGCAAGGCGGTGTTGAGCCGGTGGAGGATCCAGGGCCAGGATGAGGAAGGCATGTTGCCCCGGGCTTACCTGAACCACCCGGCCAATAACCTGGGTTCCGACCGTTATGTGGAGCCGGGAGACTACCTGCGCCTCATCAATATGAAATTGGGATACAGGCTCCGGAAGGACCTCTGTGACAAGCTAAGGGTGAGATCCCTGAATTTAGCCGTAAGTGCAAGGAAACTGCTCACTTTTACCAGGTACAGCGGACAGGATCCCGAGGTGGGGCAGGACGCCAGTGATCCCTTCTGGATCGGGGTGGACCGGGCCAACACCCCCCCGCCCAAGATGCTGACATTTAGTGTAGCCGTTGGATTTTAGGATAGAAAAAAGCACTGATATGAAAGGAAAATCAATATACATAGTGGTTCTGCTCACCCTTATGATCAACGTATCCTGTGAAAAGTGGATGGAGCTTATCCCTCCCCAGGGACTGATCAGGGAGGAGTTCTGGAAAACAAAGGAGGATGTGCAGGCAGTGCTCATGGGCGCCTATGAAACCTTTGCAGGAATGGATGCGAACTTATTCAAATACGGAGAGATCCGGTCGGATATGGTGACGGGAGATTACAACCAGAACTGGAGGGAACAGCAGGTGGCAGAGGGAAACATCTACCCTGAAAACTGGATGTGTGACTGGGCCAACTTCTACAAGGTGATCAACTACTGCAATGAGGTGATCAAGAATGCACCCCTGGTCCAGGACCTGGACGACACATTCTCGGACTATATATTGCAGGGATATCTGTCGGAGGCCTATTTTCTAAGAAGCCTCAGTTATTTCTACCTGGTTCGTCTTTTTAAGGATGTTCCATACATCACAGAGCCTACGGAGACAGATGACGCTGATTTCTACCAGGCCAAGATCGATGGAGAGGAGATCCTGGGATACCTGCTGACCGACCTTGAAGAGTACAGGAAGTATGCCACCATAGATGGATACCCGACCCTTGAGGAGCTCAAAGGAAGGGCAACCAAAGCAGCCATTGATGCATTGATGGCAGATATTGCACTATGGCAATTTGACTACGAGTCAACCCTGAAATATATAGCCAGGGTGGAAAGCAATCCAGTGTACGTGCTGATGCCCGGTGACAAGTGGTTTGAGATATTCTATCCCGGAAATTCCCTGGAATCGATCTTTGAATTCCAGTTCAACGAAAGCCTGAACCAGCGGAACGGCATGTATGGGACCACCCAGCGGAACAGTTACCAGTATGATCCCAGCCAGAAGGCCATAGAGATGTTTGCCAAAGAGTTTACCCGCGAACTGGTCCGGGGCGAAGATGTCTCCATCAAGAAATACGGGGAGAATGATTTCATTATCTGGAAATATGTGGGACGTGCTCCTGACGGGGAGACCACCAGGTCGGGATCGGATCAGAGCAGTTGCAACTGGGTCGTCTACAGGCTGGCTGATCTGAAGTTGATGAAGGCTGAGGCACTTTCACAGATGGGACTGTTTACCGAGGCCCTTGATCTCATCAATGAGATCCGGTTCCGTGCAGATGTTCCCCCCATAGCCCTTCCCAATTCCCAGGCTTCCTATGAAGATGCCATCATGGAGGAGCGTGCACTTGAGCTGGCCTTTGAGGGCAAGCGTTGGTTCGACCTCATGAGAATGGGCAGGAGGAACGATTATGCCAGGAAAAGCAAGCTTATTGAGATCATCATCCAAAACGTGCCTTCAACGCAGAAAAGGATCCTGGCCACCAAGCTTACCAATCCCCTGGGATGGTATTACCCCATTTATTACCAGGAGATTGAGCGAAACAGGAACCTGGTTCAAAATCCGTATTACGATAATTAGGTGTGGAAATGAAAATAAAGAGAAATATTGGAATTGGAATAGTGGCGCTGGGTCTTTCGGCAGGATTCCATGGCTGCAATCAGCCGGTGATCGAAGCCGGTTTTGAGGACCTGCTGACCCTTACCATCTATGATTATATGGTTGAGAACGATTCAGCTTACTCAAGTTTCCTATCCATCATGGAGAAAGGAGGGATCGATAAAACCCTGAGCGCATACAATCCCGACGGGATCGGGTATACCCTCTTTTTACCCGACAATGATGCGGTGAACCGGTTCATCCAGGAGAATGATGCCTATGGTTCCCTCCAGGATCTGCTCAATGACGAACAATATGTGCGCATTCTCAGCCGCTACCACGTGGTGAATATGGGAATTCATACTGATGACTTCCCTTTCGGGGCATTGCCGGAATATACACTTTCAGGGGACCTGCTTACAGTTAGTTTCGTCATAGAACAGGATACCTCCTACTACAAGATCAACAACCAGGCAGCCGTCAATCAGCCCAATATTGAGGTTTCCAACGGGTATGTCCACGGGGTGGAAGACGTCCTGGTCCCCGTAACCAAAACCACCTATGCCTGGCTGGGGGAGCACGAAGGATACTCCATATTCAAAGCAGCGGTGGACGCCACCGGTCTCGATGTAATGATGGATGTGAATGTGAAAGAGGAAGAGTCTGATGCAAAAGCTTTTACCCTGCTGCTGGAACACGATTCCATATTTTTCCGGAACGGGATCCTTAGCTTTGAGGAGCTGGCAGCTGTAATCAGCCCGGAGGATAACGGTTATACAAATCCCGGCAATGCGCTATACCGTTTTGTGGCCTACCACATGCTGGAGGGCAGTATATTTATCGATGCGTTTGTGGATCAGGCTACAAACTATACCACTTTTTCCGAAATTCCTTTGAATATCAACGGGATGGGGTTGGATATTCTGATCAACC
>JAHEEC010000149.1 GCA_024640885.1 Bacteroidota bacterium
ACAAAATCACTGGCGTACCCGAACACAAACTGGACCACTACAGCAATCAGGGATGTGGGCACAAAAATTCCAAGCCCGGAGGCCTTGGTCAGCCCGGAAATTTCAAATACAGATACGATATGGAAAGTCAACCCGCTGATGTATAATGCGGAGAGGGCCAGGGCCAGGGTGAAGGCCCAGAAAGCGATGGTCTTCCTGGCTTCCTGCAGGGTGAAGTCGTGGTCAGGCAGGCTGGGTGGCCTCCTGCTCCTTTTCCCCGGGGTCAATCTCCCGTCCGGTTTGCAACCACAATCCTCCGGGTTATCACGATAAAAAATGAGCACAAATATTGTAAATATGAGCCCGGCGATCCCCCCGAGCAGGATCCAGGTACTTCTCCATTCAAACCTCTCTATGAACTGGTTGAGTATTTTCGGAGCAATGGAAAACCCCAGTGCAGAGAAGATCCCAAGCACCGCGTTGGCAAATCCCCTTCGCTTATTGAACCACTTCATGACCATGTTCCGGGAGACCATGGTAAGCAGTCCCTGGCCAAAAAAACGGATTCCCCAGAACCCAATGGCCAGCATGATAAATGTGGCCAATGCAGGCCTGATCCAGCCCGTATTCCCCATGGAAAGGACCACCCGGTCGATCCGGGTCAGGTAAAGGAGGGTGATCCCCAGCATAATCCCGGCAATGAATGCCATCACCCTGGCTCCAAACCGATCGTAAAATTTACCTGCCCTGGTGATCAGCAATCCTGAACCCATGGTCCCTACCAGGTATGCCAGGCTCAGGTTGCTTCGATTAATGGTTAGATCCTCGAGAAGGTTCTCCGTAAACACAGAGACCCCCATGGTCTGGCCCGGAATGCTCATCAATATCCCGATGGTCCCTGCAGCCAGGATCACCCAGCCATAAAAGAATGGAAGCTTTTGGGGAGAGAAGGGTTTGTTGCACTTAATTTTCATGGAAAGGGATAGCCTGTCTTATTTAGGGATATAAAGATAGTTTATATCCAAAATAAAGTATTGTCAAAGGAGATCTGCCATCAATTAAAGAGTAACTTTGCCGATCGCCCAATTTATTTAAAGCCGGATTATGAGACCACTACAAATAGGAGACCTGAAAATAAACGTACCCATCGTGCAGGGAGGTATGGGCATCGGAATTTCCCTTTCAAGGCTGGCCTCGGCAGTGGCCAACATGGGCGGAGTGGGGATCATCTCCTCGGTGGGGATCGGTCTTACGGGGAACCAGACAAAACAGGGGTACAAGAAGAGCAACATCGAGGCCATCCGGAATGAAATTCGCAAGGCCCGGGAAATGACATCAGGGGTGCTTGGGGTCAATATCATGTCGGTGCTCACCAACTTTGCGGATATGGTCCGTACCTCCATCGATGAGGGGATCGACATCATATTTTCAGGGGCTGGACTGCCGCTGGACCTGCCAAAATACCTGGGAAATGGCATGAAAACAAAACTTGTCCCCATTGTTTCCTCGGGACGTGCCGCCAATATCATTACCCAGAAATGGAAACAGAATTTCGATTACCTGCCCGATGCCTTTGTGGTGGAGGGACCTAAAGCCGGGGGGCACCTTGGCTTCAAGGCCGACCAGCTGCAGGCCGTGAGCAACACCCTGGAAAACCTGGTGGATGAGGTGTTAAAGGTGGCCAGGGAGATCAAGGAAAAATTCAATAAGGAGGTACCAGTCATCGCAGCCGGGGGAATTTTTACCGGAAGGGATATGTTCCAGATCATGAAGCGTGGAGCAAGCGCAGTGCAGCTGGGAACCCGTTTTGTGGCCACCGAAGAGTGTGATGCCTCCGACGAATTTAAGAATGCGTACATCAAAGCAAAGGAAGAGGACATTCAAATAATTAAGAGTCCTGTGGGGATGCCCGGCAGATCCATATTAAACCGGTTCCTTCAGGAAGCAGGCGAAGGGAAAAGGCGTCCCGCTGTCTGCAAGCACCACTGCATAAAAACCTGTGATTACAGGACCACCTCCTATTGTATTTCAGAGGCACTCTTATCGGCTTACAAGGGAAACCTTGAAGACGGCTTTACCTTTGTGGGTAGCAATGCCTACCGGGTGGAAAAAATCTCCACAGTGAAGGATATCTTCACCGAACTCCAGGACGAGTACAACCACTCTGAACTGGAGGATTAACCGATGGCCTTCAGCCACTCGATGGCCATCAGCTGAGCGCCGGCCATTGAAGGATGCACCCCGTCACCGGCCCAGTATACAGCAGGTGCATGTTCAATGGCTTTATTAAATGCTTCCTGGAATGGAACCCAGATGGCATCGAATTCTGTGGCAATCTTTGACGCAATCTTCTGATAGGCGCTGAAAGGTTCCACCCATGTTTCATCCACCGCACTGGTCCCCGTCAGCACAAATGGCTGGCAAATCACCAGTTTGATTCCTGGCAGGGCAGCCCTGGTACGGTCCAGCAATTTGCGAAAATCATTTTCATATATTTCGGGAGTGCCATCGTAATTCCCATTGCGAAAGTGCCAGTAATCATTGACTCCGATCAGAATGCTGAGTACGCCTGGTTTAAGATCCACGCAATCCTTGTCCCACCTGTCGGCCAGCTGAAAAACCTTGTTCCCGCTGATCCCCCGGTTGTAAAAGGTCAGCCCATGCCCCGCAAGTTGTTCCAGGAGATTCGCCGCGATCAGGTGGGCATAGCCTGCACCAAAGGAAGATGCCTCATTGGGCATTTCCCTCTGTTTGTTCCGTCCCGCATCGGTAATGGAGTCTCCCTGGAAGAGGACCACTTCCCCATGGGAGAAAAACTCAGTGATTTTCCTGGCTGTCACCTCATCTGACATGGGATTGGCCATCAACGGCATCCCGGCCATTGCTGCCGCCCCGATACCGGCACTTCTGAAGAACTGCCTTCTTGATTGACTTCCGTGGTTCTTTTTAGTATTGCTCATAAAGCCTGCATAGTTTATGGAAAGTTAATGATTTCTGGCCTATTTCGGTGATCCCCAATTCAGGAAGAACGATTATCTTAGTTTTCAAAAGCTTGAAATCATGAAATACCGCAAATTTGGAAACAGGGACCTGGAGCTCTCTGAAATTGGATTTGGTGCCTGGGCAATAGGGGGCAGCTGGGGTGCACAAAAAGAATCGGATTCACTTGAAGCGCTGGGGACAGCCCTGGACCATGGTGTGAATTTCATCGATACCGCCGCCGGTTACGGTAACGGGAAATCGGAAAAGATCATCGGGAAGTTTCTGAAATCCCGGTCCGAAAAAGTATACCTCTGCACCAAAACACCACCTGCTCCAGGGAAGTGGCCCCCTTCACCCTACTGCAGGATCGAGGATAGGTATTCCGAAAAATACCTCAGGGAAAACGTGGAAGAACGGCTTTCAAACCTCCAGGTGGAATGCCTGGATGTGCTCCTGTTGCATACCTGGACGCGGGCCTGGAACGACAACCCTGTGGCCCTGGAAACCCTTCAGAAGATGAAATCAGAAGGATTGATCAAACAGGTGGGGATCTCCACACCTGAACACGACCAGAATTGCGTGATCCAGCTCATGCGGGACGGTATGATCGATGTGCTCCAGGTGATCTACAATATATTCGAGCAGGAGCCGGCGGCACAACTGCTTCCCGTGGCAAAGGAGACAGGTACAGGTATTATCGTCAGGGTGGCCTTTGACGAAGGAGTCCTCACCGGGAAATACCAGGGTGATGAAACCTTTGGGAAAGATGATTTCCGCAGCAATTACTTTGCCGGGGACCGGCTCATGAGGGCCGTGGATCGCACCGAAAAAATCAGGAAAGAATTCACCGGCAGCGGGTATTCAATGCCTGAGCTGGCCCTGAAGTTCGCCCTCTCCCACGAAGCAGTTTCCACCGTAATTCCCGGCATTAGGAACAGGAAACAGGCCCTGCAGAACACGGCGGTCACCGATCTTCCGGACCTTGGATCCGATCACCTCATGCGCTTGAGGGAACACGCATGGAACAGGGGTTTCTGGTACGGAGGCAAATAGAAGCTGTGCAATCTATTTATTCACCGGGATCACCTTCAGCCCGAGATTGGTCGACTCACCTGAGGCCATTGGCTCACCCCGGAACATCAGGGTATTTTTCCCGATCCGGACCAACCCGCCGGAATCACTGTCACCCGGGGCTGCAACCCCCAGGCCATGTTTGCCGGGTATTGCGTCCAACCAATCCAGGAAACGGCTGGCATCCATGTAGTTCCTGAACTGAAGCGGATAAAGCCTTCCTGTTGCAGTCCTCACCTTGATGGCATCCCCGGGACCGGGTTCGGTCCCGATGGTATATAAACCCGGAAGATAGCCGCTTTTTGTAAAGAGGGGGACCTCTTTCTTGATGGTGCCTGAATAGTACTCAACCTGGTCATCCCACTCCTGAAAGGTCTTCCACCCAGATTGCACGTGCCTGTATATGAAGTCCAACTGAAGAAGCCCCTTGATTGTATCAGGTGCCTCCTCAATCCGTGGAACCAGCACATCCATGAATTGCAGGGCAATCACCTCCCGGATCCCTGCACCCGCCTGATCCCTTCCTGCAAATACCGGGATGGTGATCCTTTCAGGAAATCCTTTGAATTCAAGGGATACATCGGCAATCACATTGCCTGTGAGGTCAATCTCCCTGGTTCCTTCCTCCTCCACACCGATCCTGTAATCGCTGATGCTCCCGTTCAGTTTCAGGTAACGCGATCTCACCTCCTGGGTTTCGTCCCGGCCCAGCGATCCCTTTGCGCCCAGATCGGTCCGCGATAATCCTGTCAAATCCGCATCCAGGTCAATGCTCCTGGAAAAACTGACATCTGCGATCTCCACCTCCCCATATTCGGTGGTAAACCTGTTCCATCCTGTAAACACAAGGTTATAGCTCTGGGGGATCTCCAGGCTGAATGACAGGTACTCGATCCTGTCTGCCGGTGAGAAACGGCTGGAAGAATTGTTCAGGGTGGTAAAATCCCTTTGCTTGCTGATTGTAAACACCATCCTCAACTCCTTCCGCGTATAGTTTTCAGGAACCACCCCGCCATCACCCAGGTACTCATTGCCCAGTGAACCCATAAACTGCCTGTTGTCCGGATACCTTTCGTTCAGGATCTGGATCAACTGGGTCTGTGCACCGGCGCTCAGGTCCCAGAGGTTCCGGCCCACCATTTCAATTCCTTCCGGGACGAGCATGGACCCAAAAAGCTCCATATCCACCAGGGTGTTGTCAACGCTCTTGTAGGTGGCCGATTTAAACCGCTTCACGGAGGTACATGTTGAAAACAGGGACAGCAACAGGAGTCCAATAAGCAGGATTGACAGCTTTCTCATGGCATTAATGTTACGGGCAAACCGATTGAAATCAGTCCTTAAACACCATGGCAATGATCGGATCTTTCGGATGTTCGGTACAAATGATCTCCACCTCCTTGATAAACTCCCTGGCGGCACAATCAATGTGCGGGGTGCAATCAAAAGACATTCCATCTTCATACACATCATCCTTGTTCCGGTCAATGCAGCGCGGGGCGCCCAGGTTACGAACAATTAAATAGTACATATGGATATTGCAATATTCTTATCTGTCTTTTAAGCAACGTACCGAAAATCCATGGCTTGCCGGATAATTTTCCCTCAATATCTCACCGCGCCATGCATGCAATCCGCGTAGCCCTGCATCTTCAGCTTTCCCACCGGAGGAGGACCAGAAAGCGGTAAACGATCCTTCGGAGTGAAAGGCACCATCAGAATCCCTGAAACCCGCAGGGAGTGCACTGAATCCACTCTCATTGGTCGCAAAATCATTTGGCTCCTTCCATAAATCTGTGCCAGATTGTTTCAGCTTGCCGCCCTGTTCCCATCCGCGCCATCCATCTTCATGAGTATAAATTTCTCCTAATCCCACCTCCATTTCCAGCTGACCCCACTCCTTATCACTGGGAAGGTGCCAACCTGCGGGACATACTCCCTGCACCCCGCTGGGTACTTCCAGGCTGCTTTCTTCTCCGTTCATGGCAGCCTGCCAGGTGTAAAGCGTACCATAAGTTTCATAAGATAACTCGCTGTTGCCAAGATGGCAATAAGCCTTTGAATCACTGCCTAAGGCAGCCCACTCCTCCGATGACTCAACCAGGGGGATTGAACTTCCATTGGAATAGGTGACCGATCTCAGGTTCTCGGCCAACCATACCTGGTCGCCAATCTGCACCGTAGCATATACATTTCCATCCATATCGATGGCTTCGGAATTGTCCCAGAGTGTTCTGAATGCAAATTTTTCACCATAAGCGATCCCAATGTTATTAATGGCATAAGCCCTCATAAAGTATTCGGTATAGGGTTCAAGTTCAATCATTTTACTTTCGAACCTGCCGGACTCAATATCATCAACGGTGTAATTGTCATCGATGCGGGGATTTGAATGTGGGGACCAGCATAACCCAACTGAGGTGATATCTGCACCCCCGTCACTGAGAATAATACCCCCCGAATAGGCCGAAAACATTCCCACTTCAAACGC
>JAHEEC010000150.1 GCA_024640885.1 Bacteroidota bacterium
GACCATCCCACATCTTTCATATGCACGTGAAAGATGCGTGGGCCAAAGGTGTGTATGAAGGAAACATAATCCACTCCCTGGTATCCAAGGTGGGATGGATCGTAATTGAAACCAAATGCCGGGTGGTGGTCCAGTGCCTCAAGTGCTTTTCGGGCGGAGGCGGTGTCAAATGCGATTTCGGTGGGATGCACTTCCAGTCCGAATTTAATTTCCAGGGACTGGAAAGAATCCAGGATCGGCTTCCACCGGGCGGCAAACTTTTCATATCCCTCATCGATCATGGATGCGGGGGTGGGCGGGAATCCATACAGCATGTGCCAGATGGGGCTTCCCGTAAATCCATTGACCACTGAGACGCCCAGCCGTGCAGCTGCTTCCCCCGTTTTGATGACCTCCTGCGCGGCCCTCTGGTTCACCCCTTCAGGATCACCATCCCCCCAAACGTATGCCGGAAGGATGCCTCTATGCCGCTCATCGATCCTGTCCGAGACCGCCTGGCCCACCAGGTGGGTGGATATGGCGTAAAGTTTCAGCCCGTATTTTTCAAGAAGGCTCCTTTTCTGCTTGCAGTATTGCTCATCGGCTTTATCCACTTCAAAATGGTCACCCCAGCAGGCAAGCTCAAGTCCGTCGTAACCAAATTCACGGGCTTTCTTGCATAGGGTTTCAAGGGGAAGGTCGGCCCACTGGCCCGTGAAGAGTGTGACTGGTCTTTTCATGGTCTGGAGGTTTATGATTAAAGGTTCATCGATCAGGGTACGGTGCGTTGAGTTCTGAATTGGGTGTTACAGCTCCCGCACCCATATATTCCTGTAGGAGACAGGATTTCCGTGCTCCTGCAGCATCAGTGGGAGTTTTTCCGCATGGGCCTTGTATTTTGGTTTCCCTATGTACTCGGTGGGCCCTTTTAATTCCACATGGTTTTGAACCAGGAGGCCATTCTGGATCACCGTGACAAATGCCGGAGAGTGGAGGCTCCCATCACCGTTAAATACCGGGGCCTTGAATATGATATCGTAGGTCTGCCACTGTCCCGGGGGAAGGCACGCATTCACCAGGGGAATATGCTGTTTGTAGATGCTGCCTGCCTGGCCATTGTAGTAAGTTTCGTTCTCATAGCTGTCCAGGACCTGCACCTCATAAAGCCCCATCAGGAATATCCCGCTGTTGCCACGGCCCTGCCCGTCTCCGACCACCTCGTCCGGGGTCCGCCATTCAATGTGCAGCTGCACATCCCCAAATGCCTGTTTTGTTTTAATCCCGTTGTCTACATTCTCTTTTGGTTTCACCGTAAGGAAATCACCCGCCTCCCACGTGGCCGGACCATCCTTTTCATGCACCCAGTTGTCAATGTCCCCGGAACCCCCGTAAAGAATAATGGCATCGGAGGGGGGCAATGTACCTTTCCCCGGGGTGACAATATTGGGTCTCTTGGACCAATCTTCAGTTTCTTCGGGCTTCTGTCCATTTGTGGTCAGCATACAACCTGACAGCACCAACAGGAGGAATGATTTCTTCATGTTTTTTTTAATTGAGGGTTTATTTGATAAGTAGCTGCTAATTTAATAAAGTTTACGAATTGTGTTTGAAAGTTCTATTTTGTATTTTTAAATGGATTATATTGAAAATCACAGGTGAATTTAGTGGACGTGGGTTTTCCTTACTTAAAATTGATTGCATGCGCCGAATTATCTTCCTGACACTCGTATTGGTATTGATTGCGGGCCGGGTCGTCGCCCAGCAGGGTTATGTACCGACATTTGAGGATACTTTAATGGTCTACGAAGGGATGTTTTCCACTGAAGAGCCGCTCCATCTAACCCTGAAGACGGATCTGAAGATCCTTAAAAAGACACGCAGAGACGAAAAATATCTGCCGGCAGAGATGACCTGTCATGTAAATGATTCTTTCGAGGTAACCCACCCGGTGAGGATCAAGGCCAGGGGCGTTTTCAGGAGGGATAATTGCACCTATCCCCCTTTCTGGCTGAACATCAGGTATTCAGGGATTGAAGCTGATTCTATGATGGACGTGAACAAGATGAAGATGGTGATCCGGTGCAGGAAGGCCGCACAGTATGAAACCTATATTCTCAGGGAATACCTGGTATACAAAATATATAACCTGGTCTCGCCCTATAGTTTCAGGGTTCGCCTGGTGAAATTGAACTTTGTGGATACTGGTAAAGAGGACACTACTACCGAAGACTGGGCATTCCTGATCGAACCCCAGGAACTGCTGGAGAAGAGGCTGAATGCAGTGGCCGTCAAGAGTGATAAGCTCTCCATCCGCACGGTGAACCGTGAGGTGATGGACAGGGTTTCACTGTTCCAGTATATGATCGGAAACGGGGATTTCTCTGTAACCGGCCGGCATAACCTGAAGATCATTACCCTGAAGGACCAGCAGGTTCCCGGGTTTGTCCCCATACCCTACGATTTCGATTATACGGGCCTGGTCAATGCCCATTATGCGGTTCCCGGCGAGACGCTGGGGATCAGTTCAGTTCGGGAACGCTATTTTCTTGGGCCTTGCAGGAGCAAGGAAGTTGAGCTGGAAGCGATCCGGGATTTTGCACGCTACAGGGATGAGATGATCGACTATGTGATGGCATTTGAATACCTGGATGAAAAGGAAAAGCTCGATATGGTGGCTTACATCGAAAGCTATTTCACTGAATCTGAGGATCAGAGGTTTTATGAGAGCAAAATCTCCAGCACCTGCCGGTAGGATCGGTTTTTCCAGAACAATTTGTGTTTGGTGCGGTTATTGTAATATGGTTTAATGAATGACTGCTCGGATCATGCATAGAATTCTTACCATTTCATCCGTTTTCACCCTATTCACGGGGATCATTCTTGCTCAGGGATCAGCAACAGGAGACAAGGCGGAGACTCCGCGAAATGTGATCCTTATGATAGGCGACGGAATGGGTGTGGCCCAGGTATCCATTCCCTATTACTATATGGATGAAGAACCTGTTTTCAGCCAGTTCAAATATATCGGGCTATGCAGGACATCCTCAGGGTCAGACCTGGTCACCCAATCATCTGCGGCTGCCACAGCAATGAGCTCCGGGTATAAAACATATAACATGGCGGTGGGCGTGGATATGGATACCGTTCCCCAGAAAAATCTGGTTGAAATCCTCTCGGAAAAAGGATTTATGACCGGGATCATCGCCACTTCACCTGTCACCGATGCCACTCCTGCTGCATTTTATGCACATGTGCCCGATCGCTATATGCAACGGGAGATTGCACAGCAACTGGCCAGGTCCGAGGTTGACTTTTTTGCCGGGGGCGGGATCAAATATTTCCTTGACACCGCGGGTGTGGATCTGTTCAAAGAGAACCACATCCAGGTCGATTATTCAAAACTGAAGAAGATCAGGAATCCCAACCCCGGGGATCGTTATGGTTTTCTGCTGTCAGCGGACCGAATGCCTGCCATATTGGAAGGAAGAAAGGATTTCCTTTCGGATGCATCTTCCATAGCCATCGATTTTTTATCCACCGGAAAAGATGGTTTTTTTCTGATGGTCGAAGGGTCACAGATCGACTGGGCGGACCATGGGAACCATGCAGAGTACCTGATCACGGAAATGAATGATTTTGAACACACCGTCCGGACGGTATTGGAATATGCCATGAAAGATGGTGAGACCCTGGTGATCGTGACGGCCGACCACGAAACGGGTGGATTTGCCCTGGCCGCAGCAGGGGAGAACGGCTATGGGGGAGATTATGACTCCATTGTACCTGTTTTTGCTACCACCATGCATTCAGCCACACTGGTTCCCGTCTTTGCATACGGTCCAGGGGCCGAAAAATTCATGGGGGTCTATGAGAATTCCGGTATTTTTCATAAGATCATGGAGCTGATCCGTTCAGAATAACCTCACTCAATTTTCATTACCTTTTCCCTGAATTGCAGGTTCCCATCCTGATCTGTTACCAGGACCGAATAGATACCCGGTCTGAAATGTGAAAAATCCACCTCCTTCTTTTGGGTCCGGGTCATGACCGCACCTTTGTTGTCATATACAGAAACGATCACCTCTGAATCACAATGAATGATCAGTAAATCCCTGACAGGATTAGGCAATACCTGAAAAGATAACTCCGGGCGGATTGGGGTTCCTGAAGGTTGGATGGACACCTGCAATGACGCTGTATCACTCAGGCATCCTGTGGAAGTCTCTTCCACCGCACGGATGATGCCGTTGGCTTCACCTCCCCACTGAACCAGCACCGAATGGGTGCCCTGACCGGAAATAATCTCACCGCCGGTCACCAGCCAGCTATAATTCGAATTATCATGTGGCTCAAGGGTATAGGGAAATGTGACCGACTCATCCACAAGGGATTCTCCTGATATTTGGCCAATCATGGGTTTTTCCGGATCGGTTACCTGGATATCTTGTGTCAGTGTACAATTGCCGGCATCGGAAATGGTGACCGTGTAGGTCCCCTGGGGAAGCCCTTGCAGGGTTGAACCACTCTCGCCGTTGCTCCATTCATATGCATAAGGAGGTGTTCCTCCCTGTGCGGTGGCGGTGATTGAAGCCATGCTATCTCCGGCACATGTGTTGCCTGTAACAGAATCCTGAACCGATAACAGGAGCGGTTCAGTGAGGGTGAAAGAGGCAGGGGTGGCACATCCGCTTTGCCCGCTCACTGTGACCTCGTAGGTCCCGGCCCCCAACCCCTCCAGATTCAGCGTAGTATCACCGGTGGACCACAGAATGGTGTAAGGTGGATCTGTGACCTGAATTTCCAGGTGAATGGCCCCGTCGGTATTTCCGTGGCAGGAAGGGGAAGAGATGGTACCTGTCACTGTCGGACAGGTGACGGCCTGGTAAGTAAGGGAAATTGCGGTAAAATATGTTTCATCTGGAGGTGTCAGTGACAGATCCGTTGCACCGATGATAAAGTCAACGGCAAGCATGGGCCCCTGTGCATGCTCGCTTGTATATTCCACAACCATCCGGTAATTTCCGTCTGCAACCACCAATCCCGATGAATTGGTGCGGTTCCATACCACCTGGTGGCTTTCATGGCTCGTCAATGTGGCCCCGGTGACGGCATCGGTCACATTCCCCGATGATTTGCTGTTCCATGTATAGAGATACTGTTTCCTTTTTTCGGCCTGTACCTTCAGCGATTTTACGAAATTGCCGGTTTCATCCTCCACCCATACCGCAAGCACATGCCTTGGAGAAAAAGTGGCCCCGTTGGGAAGGGTGGTAAAATTAAAGGTAACCTCCCCGCCGGTGGCCTGCGCCGAAAACCATAAATTGGCCATGGATGAATCACCCGTCGATTGCTGAAATGATGTTAATAGCATGAATGTCAGAGCGATAAGGAATATGTTCTTGGTCATCATTTGAAGTTTTTAAGGTCAGAATAGAGGAATGACATGAATAAGATGCAACTGGTTGCACGGCGATACCCGGGAACATTCC
Source organism: Bacteroidota bacterium (assembly GCA_024640885.1). Lineage (GTDB taxonomy): Bacteria > Bacteroidota > Bacteroidia > Bacteroidales. The sequence goes on from JAHEEC010000150.1 coordinate 5,469, forward strand.
GGAAAAAGCCGGACACAGGTGCTTTTAAAGATATTGAAAACGGGCTTTCATTTCCCAAAAACTTATATTTTTGAACCCCGAATCATTTTTATGTTCAGTTAGCACCCTAAATCCATGCAAAGATCTGATCGTGATGTCATCATTGGAATTGTTTCCAATGCGTTTGAGCAGAATCCCAGGGCCCAGACGATGATGAAAAAGAAAAATCCGGCAAGGAGTGTCCGGCTGATGACCGAATATGCTTACCAGCTGGTGGAGAAGTTTGACGGGATCTATCTCTCGGCGGATAAAAGCACGGTGCTCTTCTATTACAGAAAAAGCCAGTATCACCGTACCCTTGCTGACTACCTGAAATACGGCAAAATGTTTCTTCAGGCCATCAGGCCTTCCCAGTTGTTTCCCACTTTAAAGAGGGAAAAACATATCATGAATTTAAGGAAGGGTTATCCGGATTATATATATGTCTGGGTGCTGGGAAGTGTGCCCAACAATAAGAGCCTCCAGGGGCTTGCCGATATCCGTGACCATCTATTTGATCTGTCGGAAAAGCTTCAGCTTCCCATCCTGATCGAGACCACGGTAGAAAAGTTACTTAAACTCTACAGGTATGTGGGTTTTGAAGTCTACCATGAATGGTATGACGAGGAAGCGGATCTAAATGTGTGGTTCCTGGAACGACCTCTTAGGCTGAAGGTCTAAAGATTTCCAGCCAGCCAGTCACCCACCTCGGAAGTCTTGAAGGCGCGGCCTTCAGCAATATCTTCAGTGACGATGCCTTCACTCATGGACCTGTCCACCACATCTCTGATGGCCTTTGCTTCAATGGTGAGATTAAATGCGATCTCAAGCATCATGGCAGCAGATAAAACCGTGGCAAGTGGATTCGCAATGTCCTTTCCGGCAGCCTGCGGGTATGATCCATGGATGGGCTCAAAGACCGATGTGTGAATTCCAACGGAAGCCGACGGGAGCAATCCCAGGGATCCGGTGATGACACTGGCCTCATCCGAAAGAATATCCCCGAACATAT
>JAHEEC010000151.1 GCA_024640885.1 Bacteroidota bacterium
CGATTATTCGCTTGCTTCGCAAGCTCATGAGCTCGACAGCTTCGCTGTCTCGGTTCGAACGGTTCTCATCGCACCTGCTAAAACCACAAAAGCCCCCGGAAAGGAGGCTTTGTGATTTTACGTGATTCCGGCGCGATTCGAACGCGCGACCCACAGCTTAGAAGGCTGTTGCTCTGTCCAACTGAGCTACGGAACCGATTCCGGGTGCAAAGATAAGAAAATTTGCTTTTTTTTGGCTGCCCCTCACTGACTCAGGATCCAGTTTACCAATCCCTTCATTTCCAGGATGGCCATCAGCTTGGCGGGAAGTGGTTCAAAGGTGAAATCACGCCCCCCAACTTTTATTTTCCCCGCTGTAAAATCAACCTTTACGGGGTCTCCCCTCCTGTAGGCGCTTACGGCTTCCGGGTGCACGATTACCGGCAGTCCCTGGTTGATGGCGGAACGGTAAAAAATCCGGTTCACCGATTTTACCAGTACCGCAGCGATCCCTGCATGGGCAAGGCCTACCGCCGGGTGCTCCCGGGAACTTCCGCACCCGAAGTTGTCACCGCCCAGGATGATATCGCCTGGTTGGACCCCTTTTGAAAACAGGGGATCAAATCCCTCGAACAGGTGCGGCATGATCCCTACCGGGTCGGAACTCTGCACCTGGTAGGTCAGGTTTCCAGCAAACATCTGGTCCGTATTCAGGTTATCATACTCCCCGTAACCCCACACACCCTCAAACCGCCTGGTTTCTCCGTTTTCTATGGCTGCACTTCCGGGTTGCTCCCTCTGGACAGGAAATTTCTCTTTGCCGCTACCGCCCCTGGGGTCTGTGATCCTGCCATGCACTGCACTCAAGGCCACTGCAGCCGGAGAGGCCAGGTATATCTCTGCATTTTTGTTGCCCATTCGCCCAAGGAAGTTCCTGTTGGCCGATGAGAGCACCCTGTAATTGTCCGCCGGGATCCCCTGCCCTGTCCCCAGGCAGGGACCGCAGGAGGCGCTTAGCACATTTGCTCCGGCTTCCAGGAATTGTGTAACCAGTCCCTCCCGGATGGCCTGGAGGTAGATCTCCCGGGAGGCGGGTATGACCAGCAGTTCAGTGCCCGGGTTGATCTTTTTGCCGGCGATCATTGCTGCCGCCTCCCTCAGGTCCTCGATCCTCCCGTTGGTGCAGGTCCCGATAAGTCCCTGGTGAATCTCCAGTCCGGCGACCTCCGAAAGCGCTTTCACATGATCCACATGGTGTGGTGCGGCAACCAGGGGATAGAGATCGCCCAAATCGATCCGGATCTCGCGGGCATAACGGGCCCCGGGGTCCGACCAGGTCCCCTGCACCGGTTCGCCTAAATATTCCTGAAGCACCTCATCGGCTGGGAAAACCGCGTTCTTTGCGCCCATCTCGGAAGCAAGGTTTGCCAGTGTCATGCGGTCCGCAATGGTCAGCGTCCCCACCCCTTCCCCGTGGTACTCGATGGACATGTAATTGGCCCCGGCAGAACCCAGGATCCCGATGATCCAGAGACTCAAGTCCTTGGCATACACTCCCTTGGGCAATCGCCCCAGGAGGGTGACCTTCAATGTTTCAGGGACAAGGAACCAGGTTTCACCCCTGAGCCAAAGGCCGGCTGCTTCGGTCCGGTCGATCCCGGCAGCGAGGGCATTGAAGGCACCTGCTGTACAGGTATGGCTGTCACTTCCCACGATCACCATGCCAGGCCGTGAATGGGAAGCCATGAGCTGGTGACAGATCCCGCTCCCAGCATCATGAAATCGCGTGATCCCCTGCGCTTTCACAAAATCCCTGATGGATTGGTAGGTGTTGGCAAGGGCCGAAGTGGTGGGAGGGGCATTGTGATCAAGTGCAATCACCAGCCGATCCGGGTCCATGACCCTTGTTCCTCCCATCTGTTCAAATGTCTTCCGGATGCTTGCCGAGTTGTCATGGGTCAGGATCAGGTCGGGTTGCTTGAATACAATGGCTCCCTGTGGGGCATCAAAGATCTTCTCTACAAAAGTTGCAGGCATTTGGTTGTATGATATTTAATTGATGAATGGTTTCAGATCAGGACGATACCGCTTTTCCGGCAATGGGCCACCATCTCCCCGGGCCATATGGCCGACTGGATCTCACCGATGTGCGCCTTCTTCAGCAGGTGCATGGCGGTCCTGGACTGACCGATCCCTCCGCCGATGGATGAGGGTAATTCGTCATTCAGCAGGCGCCTGTGAAAGAGCAGATCCACCCGGTCCATGTCGCCGGTAATCTCCAGCTGGGTCAGCAACTCTTCCTTATCCACCCTGATCCCCATGGAGGTGATCTCAGCAGGGCATTCAAGGATATTGTTCCAGACGATGATATCCCCGTTCAGCCCTCTGAAGCCTTCCACTGTTTCCGTACTCCAGTCATCATAATCGGGAGCCCTGCGGTCATGTGGATTTCCGTCGGGCAGGTTATAACCGATCCCGATAATAAATACCGCCCCGTATTTCTCGGCAATTTTTGATTCCCGGTCCTTGGGAGGCAGATCTGGGTACATCTCATACAATTGCTCGGAATGGATAAAGGTGAGCGCTTCGGGGAGGGAGGGGATTATTTGAGAAAAGAAGGTGTGCACAAAGAATTCGCTCCGCTTCACATTGTCCCAGATCTTCTGAACGGTTTGTTTCAAATAATCCAGGCTCTTTTCTTTGGGATCAATGGCCCGTTCCCAATCCCACTGGTCCACATATACCGAATGTAAATTGTCCAGCTCCTCATCGGGCCGAAGGGCATTCATGTCGGTATAGATTCCAAATCCAGCCTGGATATCATAATCCCTGAGCATCATCCGTTTCCATTTGGCGAGGGATTGAACCACTTCGGCTTCCTGATCACGCATATCCCTGATGGGGAACACAATGGGCCGCTCCACGCCCCTCAGGTCATCATTGAGCCCGGTGCCCTTTAAAACGAATAAAGGGGCAGTAACCCTTCGAAGCCTCAGGTCGGAGGCCAGGCCCGATTCAAAATGATCCTTCATCAATTGGATGGCCTTCTCTGTCTCTATTAAAGTGATGAGGGGCTTGTATCCCTCCGGAATGATCAGTCTCATAATTGTGTCTCTTTAAAACAATCCGTTCTTCTGGTATATTTCCATCTGGACCTCCGAAAAAGGGTCAGTTTCGATGGGTATTCCTCTTGAAATATTGCGCATCTCCCCGGTCCCGAAATTGATATAAAGTTCATGTCCATCCTCCAGTTTCAGTTCCGTGATCCTGTGGGAGGTGAGAATGGGGAATGCTGCATTGATGGCATTTCGTTCATAAATGGATCCAAAGGATTCAGCCAGCACACATTGAATGCCCAGCGAGATAAAGCAATCCACGGCCTGCTGCCTGGAACTGCCGGAACCGAAATTTTTTCCAGCAACCACAATATCGCCCGCCTTCGCACGGGATGCAAAGTCCTCGAAACCCTCCAGGTTATCAAATGTATACTGTCCCATTTCGTCCATATCGGTGATGGATAGATACCTGTTGTGAAAGATCATATCCGTATCGATATTGTCCCTTGGAATGAACCATACCCTTCCCGTGATCTCCTCAGGACGCTTCGTGGCAGCGCCTGTTTTCCTTGGTTTCACTGCCTCCTGATCGGGGATTTCCCAGATCCTTTTCTGGGGCTGTGAAGGGATCGAATCCGGACCTGTAATGTAACCGGCGATGGCTGATGATGCAACCACAGCGGGTGAAGCAAGGTACACTTCACCCTGGCCCTGTTTCCCGGCAAAGTTCCGGTTCCCGGTACTGATGGTGACCTCGCCGGGACCATTCTGCCCGACCTGTCCGGCCGCACATCCACCGCATCCCGCATTGGAGACCAGTGCCCCGGATTCCTTGAAGATCTCTATCAATCCCTCTTCCAGGCACCATTGCCAAACCCGGTCGGTTGCGGGCACGATCTTGAGCACCACCCCCTCAGCGATCTTTCTTCCCTCAAGGATGCTGGCAGCCGACCTGAGGTCCTCGATCCGGCCGTTTGTACAACTGCCAATAAATGCCGAGTCGATCCAGATTCTTTCAGATGGAAGCGCAACTGTATCATGCGGCTTTCCCGGGCGCGATATCCTTGGCTTAAAACCTGAAACATCAACCTGTTCAACCCTTATATAGGATGCATCGCCATCAGCCACCGGAGGATCCACTTTCATCCTTGACCTCGACTCACAATACCTGATCACCTCCTTGTTGGGCGGAAAAAAGATAATTATTGCACCCATCTCGGTGGCCATGGATGAGATGGTGATTCGCTGATCAAGGGTAAGGCCTTCTACCATATCCCCCTCAATCTCAATGGCATAGCCAAGCAATGTATTGGCACCAAATTGATCCAGCAGGTTCAGTGCCAGGTCCTTGGCCGAGAGCTCCGGAGCCGGATCTCCCAGAAGTATGATCTTCACAGATGGGGGAACCTTGAACCAGGTGGAACCCTGGTGCCAGGCGGCAGCAATGTCATTATCTCCCATGCCCTGGCCAAAGGCAGAGACGGCTCCCAGGATGTTGGCATGGGAGTCGGTGGAGACTGCAGTGGATCCCGGGTAGGCCAGTCCCTCTTCAATGAGCACATGGGTCCCGATCCCCTTATCGATATCGAATACCCTGAGACCGTGCTCCCTTGCATATGTCCTGCATTTATGCTGGTTGGAGGCGTATTTCTGGTCAGAGCCGGTGGGATTGCAGTCAAAGGTGAAAAAGGTTTTAGATGTGTCATGAATCCCCAGCTGGTGATCCTCCATGTGTTTCACCACGTTTGCCCCACCAAAATCACGGGCCACGCGGGCATCGATTACCACGTCTACTATTTCACCGGGCACCACCACGCTTCTTCCAGAGTGTGCCGCCAGGATCTTCTCAATCACCGTCATTCCCATAATTTGCAGTTTATACCCAAAGATAAACACAAACCCTTTCAATAAATATTTTCTAAAACATCTCATGGGGATCCGTGTGGTTTTTATAGTTTTGGTGCAAATCCCCAGGAAGTGCCCAAATTCCTTCATCCTAATATCCCCAGGCTTTACCTGATCAAGGTCGCCAAGTGGTTCATGCTGTACATGCCCATCGTGGTCCCCTTTTATGAAAGCAACGGGCTAAGCATGAAGGATATCATGGTCCTCCAGGCAGTCTACTCCATCGCCATCGTGGTGCTGGAGATCCCTTCGGGTTACCTGGCCGATGTGATCGGCAGAAGAAAAACACTGATCATTGGTGCTGTTTTTGGCACCATCGGATTCACCACCTACAGCTTCAGTTATGGTTTCGTTGGGTTCCTCGTTGCGGAGGTAATTCTTGGCCTGGGGCAGAGTTGCATCTCAGGAGCCGATTCGGCCATCTTGTATGATTCGCTGCTTGAAAAGGGTGAAGAGAAGAAGTACACCCGTTTTGAGGGCAGGATCACCTCCGTCGGGAACATTGCAGAGGCATTGGCGGGTATTATGGGCGGATTGCTTGCGGGGATCTCCCTGAGGATTCCATACCTGGCCCAGACCGCAGTAGCGTTCATAGCACTTCCGGCAGCCATAACCCTTGTGGAACCCGCACGCACGGTCCCCCTCATCAAAGCTGGTTTCATGGAAATCGTGAGGATATCCCGCTTCGCCCTCTTTATAGACCGACCCCTCAGGAGAAATATAATGTTCAGCGCCATTACAGGAACTGCCACCCTGACCATGGCGTGGTTCGCCCAACCCTATTTCGAATATACCCGCATCGACATTGCCTGGTACGGGTTGCTCTGGACTACGCTGAACCTCACCGTGGCCATCACCTCTTACACGGCCCACCACCTGGAGAAAAAACTTGGACAAACCCCGTCCATCCTGATGATTTCCCTGCTGATACCCATGGGATACCTGGCCCTGAGCCGTTTTCACCTACCCTCCGGCCTTGCGGTCCTGTACATCTTCTACCTGGTGCGAGGATATGCAACCCCGGTACTGAAAGATTATATCAACCGGATCACTGCATCCCACATCCGGGCCACGGTCCTTTCGGTAAGGAATTTCATTATCAGGTTCCTGTTTGCCCTTACAGGACCTTTGCTCGGCTGGGTCAAGGATATCTATTCACTGCCCCAGGCCCTCACCCTGGCCGGGGCCATATTCCTGGTGCTTAGCATTTTTACCGCAATCCTTTTTCTCTCTTCAGGGAAGGAGATGACAGGCCCCAGGGACTACAATTCAAGAACCAGGCCATCAAAGGCTGGTTCCACATGACCGGGCAACTCCTTTGTCCACTCCCTGGAGGGTCCGAGCTGGTGCGAGATATGTGTCAGGTACGCCCTTTCCGGCTTTAGCTCCCCGATCAACGAAATTGCCTGTTCAAGGTTGAAATGCGATAGGTGGACCTCCCGGCGCAAGGCATTCACCACCAGGTATTTCAGCCCCGATAGTTTTTCCATCTCATGCTGTGAAATAAAATTTCCATCGGTGA
>JAHEEC010000060.1 GCA_024640885.1 Bacteroidota bacterium
CCCTGGAACCATCATCATAATAGGGTACCAGGTATTTGTCCGTATCAATATTTCCGTCTCCATCTATATCATCCCAGTCAAATTCGAGGCCCTCCTCCGAGCTATACCATGTATAATAATACCCGGGGCCATATTTTTTCTGATGTTTTGGAAAGGTGGATTTATCGATCATCCCCACTGTGACGTTGGAGTTCAGGCTGACCCCTAATTTTGCACCCTGTGCTCCTTTCTTGGTGCTGATGAGAATGACCCCATTGGCGGCCCTGGATCCATAAAGCGCCGTGGCTGCAGCACCTTTTAGCACCGAAATGGATGCGATGTCATCGGGATTTATATCAGAAACCGCGTTCCCGAAATCATATCCCTGCCGTCCCTCAGACTGCTCTTCGTTGTTCGTAACGGCGTTGCTTATTGGAACGCCATCCACAACAAACAGTGCCTGGTTACTCTGTGTAAGCGAAGAGGAACCCCTGATGGTAATATTGGTGGATCCACCGAAGTTGTTGTTCATTTTAACCTGGACCCCGGCAATTTTTCCTGACAGCGCATTCACCACGTTGTCGCTCTTCACCTGGTTGACTTCCTCTCCATCCATCTCCTGGACCGCGTAACCCAGTGATTTTTTCTCCCTCGATACCCCCAGGGCAGTGACCACCACTTCGTCCAGCTCCAGGGAAGTAGCCTCCAGGGCCACATCCATCACGGTCTGGCCCTCCAGTGACAACTCCTGGGTTAACATCCCCACGAAACTGAAAACCAGGAAACCGGCATCCTGTGGCACATTGATTTCATATTGTCCGAAGGCGTCTGTAATGGTCCCCAGGGTGGTCCCTTTTACAGAAACGGAAACCCCTGGCAATGGTGTGGCATTATCGGCATCCACAACCGTGCCTGAGACAACCCGGGCCTGGCCCAGCAGGGTCAAGGTGCCGAGCGCCATACACAGCAGAAAGCTCACTACTTTTTTCATAGAAATAGTTTTAGTTGTTAGACTAACTCAAGAATTTTGAGGAAGAAAGCATAAAGCTCACTCCTTTTCTAATTAATTCAGGCAATGACCCTTCAGCGGGGCCCCAATGCTGATAAAACCCTGCTTTCTTTCATTCCCACCCCATTAAGTGCCATTCCCCCGGTTGTTATCTGTCATTGACTGACAAAAGCCGCTGTTTTTGCACGATACCTGCCACTCACGGGGTCAAATGCATGCAGTGAAGTGTAAACAAAGCACAAACCCGGGACGACCCGCCCTTCAACCAGGTGATTAAGATCCCCGCAGGTGGTATTTAGATTTTTATATATTTACAGGAATCTATACTAAAACTAACCGCTATGCTGACACTGACTGATTACCTTATCATTGCCGGGTACTTTCTGATCATCCTTGTTGTGGGGGGGCTCACTGGACGGAAACAGGAAAAGGAGGAGTTTTTGATTTCAGGACGCAAGTTAAAATCGCTTCAGGCTACCTCAACCATCTTTTCAAGCCGGATCGGTGCAGCCATCCTTCTTACCTACACCGCCCTTGTCTATATGTACGGGATGGGTGCATTATGGTATTTTATTGGTTCGGTATTCGGGCTCTTTGTCTTCTATTTCTTCGGACTTAAAGTAAAAAAGCTTGCCGATAAGGAGAAGTTTTATACCATGCCTGACTTCTTTTTCTTTTTAAAGGGAAGATTTGCGGGTTTCCTGGCCACCTTGATCACCATCATCATTATGTTCGGTTGGGTGGTGCTCAATTTTACCGCTGGGGCAAAGCTGATCTCGGAATACACACCCATTTCCTATAACTTCTCAGTCATCCTGGTGGGTGTGATTATCCTGATCTACCTGCTCGCCGGCGGATTCGACGCAGTTGTGAAGACCGATGTCATCCAGACGGTCGGGATCTTTCTATTGTTTGTGCTGATGATGTATCTGCTGGCCACCACCAAGACAAAACCCCAACTGGCCTTTATGGACCTGTTCAGCCTCCCAGCCATGCAGATCATCAGCTTTTTCCTGGCGGGGTTCTTCATTCCGCTGGCTTCGCCTGAACTCTGGCAGCGGGTCTATGCCATCGAGAATAAGAAACACTTCAAGCGGAGCATTTTTCTATCTTCTCTGTTTTACATCATCATTGGATTTATCCTTTTGCTGATCGGCCTGGTGATCAGGGCGGATATTCCTGATATCTCAGCCGACACCTCCCTGATCGTGGGATTCAGCAGGTTATTGCCGGTGGGATTGGCCGGGCTGTCGGTGGTGATCATCTACTCCTCGGTTTCTTCATCGGCAGATACCTACATGTTCACCGCATCGGCCTCTGTAACCCAGGACTTCCTTGAAAAAACCGGGCTCACAAAATCGGATAACCTTCGAAAAACCATGAGGTACAGCATGGTGGTATTGATGGCACTGGGTATTGGAATGGCCCTGATCCTGCGCGACATCGTGGATGCCACCTTCTTTTTCGTCTCGCTGACCATGTCCCTTGGTTTCCTGATCCTTGTGATCTGGATCTATCCAAAAGTGAACAGGCACAGTGTGAACCTATCCATCTTTTCATGCCTCATCGGTGTCATCATCCCCGCAAGCATATTCGGGATCTCCGAATCCCTTGTCCAATGGGCCATCGGATTCTGCATCATTGGATTGCTGCTCGGATTTGTATTACAGGCCATTAATCCTGTCCAGGACCGGCTTTCAGAAAAAAAGGAGAAGGATTAAAACAAAATGGGAGTAAACTTTTCGGTTTACTCCCATTTCACTGAGCGGTACCCATAGCCACCAATCAGCGCCGAGCTACAGTTATTATGGCCGGCCCCATCGATATACCCCGAAGGGATTTATACCGGAGGGCCCTGGTTCTCGGCCCATGTTCCGTGGAACATTGACCTGCAACCGTCCTTTCACCCGGCTGCAAGAGCCGGATTTCCGGGACTGGCTCCTAAAGGCCCCTGCAACGGCCAGGTCTTACGATCTGCCCGAGGCCAGAGTGGAAAAGCGTAGAGGAACCCCAGGGGATTCTGTTCGGCTCTTCAGCCTGTCGGATCAACCTTTTAAAGAGCTACCAAGTAGTGTTCTTTGGTTAAATGCACCGCGAAACCTTGTTTCCCGGTCCATGCCTGGCTCTGGATGAATCTCCGGTACCGGGGGAATCCCTTTTACCGGCCGGCTGGCTATTCAGATCCCTTTCGGGCTGCGTCACTACACCGGACGAAACTTCGAGCGGCCTGTTATCTCTTACTCGGTATTTTCAAAAATAGACTTTCACAGGAAGCAAGTCAAGAAAACCGCCAGATTCTATATTCACAAATAACTCACAATGGTTATTAACAAATTGTTAATAACTCCAATCCCTTTATAGAAAAGGGATCGCAGGCGATTCGTGCGGGGAATTAACAATTGTTCATTTTATCTCATCAACAGTTTCTCCAAATGTTAAAATTATTTGGTGCCCGGTTCTATCTGGGGAATTTTGTACATTTACTTCAAACCAGAGCTGTCATGAACCTAACAAAGAAGAAGTTAATTGTTGCAACTGCAGTACTGTTTACTGTGTTGGGACTTGCAAATGGACAATCCGTTTTTGATTTGAACTTTCAGGGATTGCTGGCCGACATCCAGGGTCACGGCATTGGAAGTGAGCCCTTCGATCTGTCAGTGCAAATAAATGACCCGGGGGACCGCTCCCCGTTGTTTGAATTCACCTCCTCCACACACACCGATGAGAAGGGATGGTTCGGTTTTACCATCAGTGATATTTCCCGGTTTATTATGGTGGACGGGATGTTCAGCAAGAGTGCCGTCATTCGCATGGAATTCCGTCCAAATGAGAATACAAAGTGGCTCAGGAAAGGGGACGATTTTATGGTGACCTACACCCTTGCTCCATCCACGGATGACACATCCCCCTTGAAAATAACCCGTTTGGAGGGTACCGAACTGATGGCCGTTTCAGATGAGCACCTCATAGCCTTCAAGGATAACCATCCCTTCGCTTACCTTACCGGCGCATTCCTGGTAACCGATGAAACACCCGTGAACCCTCAATCCATTTCGGATCTAAAAGGGTGGGTCGCCCCCGAAGGGGATGAGGATGGAACTTCCCGAGGAGTAAAAGGCGGGTTCCCTACAGGGGGATACCACAAGAAAAACTAAATTCCTATTTCTCCTTGTCTGTGGGACCGGGTTTCCTGGGCTGCCGTTGTGTGCCTTTGGAGATTGAATCCCTCATGGTCGTATCGGCTTCGATGTTCTTGAACTTATAGTAGTCCATGATCCCCAGGTTGCCACTCCTGAATGCATCAGCCATGGCGAGGGGGATCTGCACTTCGGCTTCAATTACTTTTGCACGGGCCTCCTGCGCCTTGGCCTTCATCTCCTGTTCTGTGGCCACAGCCATGGCCCTTCTTTCTTCTGCCTTGGCCTGTGCAATATTCTTATCGGCGTTGGCCTGGTCCATCTGCAGCTCGGCTCCGATGTTCTTTCCTATATCGATATCGGCCACATCAATGGAAAGAATTTCAAAAGCTGTTCCGGCATCAAGCCCCTTTTCGAGTACGATCCGCGAAATTGAGTCTGGATTCTCCAGCACCTCCTTGTGTGATTTGGATGAACCAATCGAAGAAACGATTCCCTCGCCCACCCGGGCCAGTACGGTTTCCTCTCCAGCTCCTCCAACCAGTTGCTTGATGTTGGCCCTGACAGTGACCCTTGCCTTTGCAATCAGCTGAATCCCGTCCTTTGCCACAGCAGTGACCGGAGGTGTGTTGATCACCTTAGGATTTACCGACATCTGAACAGCCTCGAGTACTTCCCTCCCGGCCAGATCAATGGCTGTCGCCATTTGAAATGAAAGGTCAATGTTGGCTTTGCTGGCCGACACCAGGGCATGGATCACCTGTTCCACATGCCCTCCCGCCAGGTAGTGCGCCTCCAGCTCATCCCTCTTAATGGTTGCCAGACCGGCTTTATGTGCCTCAATCATGGACCTGACAATGATCGTCGGAGGTACCTTCCTCCACCGCATGAGGATGAGTTGCAAAAGGGACATTCTCACACCCGACAACAGCGAGGTAAACCACAGGCCAATGGGGATGAAATAGAGTACTATCCAGAGGCCAATGATGCTGGCCACGACAATGATGATCCAGGAGTAATTAAATTCCATAATTATTTATTTTTTACCGGTTTTACACTTATCCTCGTACCTTCAATGGAGACGATTTCAATTTCAGAATGTTCATCAATATAGCCTTCGGTGGACTTGGCTTCCCGTACCAGGTCATTCACGAGGATCTTGCCCATTGGGGCCAACCTGGTCAGTGATGTCCCCCGGTCCCCTTTTTTTACCTGGCCCTCCGAAAGGTTCTTGTCAACAGTTCCGTCGATATTGGTCTTTAGCATCAATCGGTTCCAGGTCCTGGCCCGCAGTGACATGGCGATCACAAAAGCGCTGAGGATCAGGGTCCCGATGAGGACCCAAACACCTACGCCTGATCCAAAATCCGCAAATGCTTTATAGACGCCAAATACCGTGAGCACAAGGCCCCCGATTCCGGCAATAGTAACCCCGGGGACCAGCAGGAATTCGATGACGAACAGGAGAATTCCCAGAACGATTAAAATGATGATTACAGTCATAACCGATGCTAAAAGTCCACTGAAGCTTTAAGGCCTTTTGATATGAGCCTGTAACGGAGCTCCTTCATGTCAGCAGGTGTTCCCGATCTGACTTCACACTTTCCCTTATAATGTGTAATTGTCGCACACTGCTCTGCCTGCGTCAGTGAGTGATCACATACTTCAACCAGGCTCTCCATTACGTAGTCAAAGGTATTGACATCATCATTGTGAAGCACCAATGTGGCCACATGCAGGTTGTCGGTATTTTTAGAACCAAGTTTCTGCGGCCGGCTGGTAAAGTTACTGTCCATGATGAGGTGGTGTCACTATTGATCAAATATAAAAAAATTTATCCTTTAAATGAACCTTATTCAAGCTGTTTTGCTTTTTGAGTGGAAACGGGAATGCTATTATACCAGGCCACGATGAACGCATCTTCATAACCGCTGGAACGAATGACTGAAAGGGCCGTGGAGGCATCGTCGTACCTGGTGAATTTTCCTGCATAATATTTGACCAGCCCACGCTCCAGGTCTCTCTCCCCGGTAACCGGGTTGAATCCTCCGAAAACGCCCTGTTCAACCGCAGCACTGAAAACCCCTATCTGGATCCTGTAATAGGACCCCAGGGGCATGGTCTCATCCATGGGGATGGGGTTCCCTTCATTGTAGGGTGATTGATTCAGCACCTCAAATTTGTTGATTACCCGGCCACCGTATTTTACGGGTTGTGTCTGAACTTTTGCCGGGGAGGGACCCATTGACGGGTTATTCTCCGTGGCCTGTGCGGATCCTGCTGACCCTTCCGTCTCCGCCTCACCGGTTGTATATCGGTACACCGTGAGGCCATCCACGACCCTGTCTACCTGGATGGATTCGGGAGTATTTACTGCCGGGGTCCGGGGTTGAATTGCCCTCTCTGCCTCCACCCGGGCGTAAAGCTCATCTGCCAGTTCCTCTTCATCCCTGGCCTTTTTCTCCCAAAGCATGATTTGCTTTTGCCATACCCAACGGTCGTTGGGATCTTCCGATGCCCTGACCCTGACCCGGGCTTCCGATGCCAGGTCCTTCAATGAATCCGATAATGCCTGGTGACCCAATGCCTCTGCAAGGGTAACCTGGTAGGAAGCCTGGGCCTTGGGCTCCGGCAGGATAACCACCGGGGTGATCTCACTCACCCCTCTATCATCCCGATCCTGTACCACTGCTTTAGTATTCCCGGATGCCCGGGGCGAGGCAGGTTCCCTCAGTGCTTCCATCTCTGCAAGGATATCATCGGCCACACCACCCAGGCTGGCAATATCCTTGAGCATGGTAAAATCATTGGGGGCAGTCTTCTGTTTGGGTTCGGCAAGGTGGACCCTGTACACAGTCACGGTGCTATCGGTCCCCTGCCGGGTCGTAAAGAACATGACCATTCCCAGGTCAGATCCAGGCAGCAACAGGTATTCATCCATGACAGAATTGATCGGGAACCCCAGGTTCATGGGTTCAGACCACTGGTCACGATCACTGTCGTAGTGGGACCTGTAAAGGTCGAAACCTCCGATGCCCCAACGCCCGTCACTGGCAAAATAGAGATCATTTTCTATGGGATCAAAATAGGGCATTACCTCGTCTCCATCCGTGTTGAGCATCTGGATCTCTTCAGGATCACCCCAGGACCTTCCTGCCACCTTTTTTATCCTGAAAAGCTGTGTCCCCGCCTTTCCGCTCCTGGCATACCCCGAATAGTATATATAATCCCCCCTTACCGAATTCTGAGGCATGAACATCAATGCGGTCAACCCGTCCCGGGATTCATTTTCCCGGAATAACTCGTCCGCTTTCCGTTGCAACTGGCCCCCTTTCATCTTCACCTGGCTAAATTGAAGCGAATCGAAGAGGTCAATGAAGGTCACATTCATTACCTCGAACGGATTATAGGTGGCCGTGATCTCCATGGCACTTCGGCATGTTCCAAGCAAATGCTTGATATTGAAATCTTTCAATTCCTGCCGCGAAGCTTCCATCTCGAAGCGGGCATAGTACTTCTGCGCGTCGACAAAATTATAATTCCTGTGATAGGCCAACCCCAGGTAGTAGTCCACATCATGGGGCACCCCCCGGGTGGATGCCCCGAAAAGAAGTTCAATGGCCTGATCAAGATCCTGATTCAATTCCACCAGGCATCTGCCGGCATAGTAGCTGTTGAGGGCATTCCCAGGATCATCCTCGAGCATTTTCCTGTACCCCGCAAGTGCGCTTCGGTAATCGCCTTCCTCAAAACTGGCCAGCGTTTGCTGCGGATCCCCCTTCAGATCCCTGAGCTGATCCTGGGAAAAGAGGTTGAAACCAAACATCAGCAGCATCATCCCGGTGCTAAAAATTAGGGTTCTCATGGTTGAAATAAACATTATGTGGATCTAATCTGTTTTAATCAAAAATAGCAATTATAAGCAGGCCCCCGGGGGCAGGAAGCGATGGCCGGATCCCCAGGATTGTTAATAAACATTGGCCTGGAAGACCTGCTGTTTAAGGCAATCTTTGTACATTTATAATTTGAATCTACTATGTCGGAATTGAAAGTTGGGGCGCTGGCCCCGTCCATTGATGCGGTGGACCAGAACGGAGAGAAAATCACACTTGAAGAATACAGGGGAAGAAAGGTTGTGCTCTATTTTTACCCCAAAGACAACACACCCGGGTGCACCACTGAGGCGTGTAACCTGAGGGACAACTATTCACAGTTCCTTGAGAAAGGATTTGAGGTAATTGGGGTAAGCGCGGACAATATGAAATCCCACCAGAATTTTATCAGTAAATTTAAGATTCCTTTCAGGCTTATTGCGGACACTGATAAAAAAGTCCTCATGGATTACGGAGCCTGGGGGGAGAAGAAACTTTACGGCAAATCCTACATGGGGATCCTCAGAAAAACATTCATCATTGATGAGGCGGGGATTGTTGAAAAAATTATTGAAAAGGTGAAAACCGATGAGCACAGCACACAGATATTTGAGGAATTATCACATTAACATGTAAAATGAAATGAGTAACGGAAACTCCAGTGGAAGTAACCAGGAAAAACTGAAAGCATTACAGCTTACCCTGGATAAGATAGAAAAGGGATATGGCAAAGGAACCATTATGAAACTGGGGGATAGCGCCATAGAGGATGTTCCCGTGATTCCCTCAGGTTCCATTGGGGTCGATCTGGCACTTGGTGTGGGAGGCTATCCCCGGGGAAGGGTCATCGAAATCTATGGCCCGGAGTCATCAGGAAAAACAACCCTAGCCATTCATGCAATAGCCGAAGCCCAGAAGGCCGGGGGGATTGCTGCATTTATCGATGCAGAGCATGCATTTGACCGGTTCTATGCCAAAAAGCTAGGCGTGGATATCGAGAACCTTTACATATCCCAGCCCGATAACGGGGAACAGGCACTGGAGATCACTGACCATTTGATCCGCTCGGGAGCCATTGATATTATCGTCATCGACTCGGTGGCGGCTTTAACCCCCAAAGCGGAGATCGAAGGTGAGATGGGTGAGTCAAAAATGGGATTGCAGGCCAGGCTCATGTCCCAGGCATTGAGAAAACTGACTGCCAACATCAACCGCACACATACCACCTGCTTTTTCATCAACCAGCTCCGGGAGAAAATCGGGGTGATGTTCGGAAACCCTGAAACCACAACGGGTGGTAACGCCTTGAAGTTTTATGCATCGGTACGCATCGATATCAGGCGGATCGGGCAGCTGAAAGAGGGGGATGATATCCAGGGCAACCGGACCCGGGTAAAAGTGGTGAAAAATAAGCTTGCTCCACCCTTCCGCAAGGCTGAATTTGATATCCTCTACGGGGAAGGTATTTCCAAAACCGGTGAGCTGATCGACCTGGGCGTTGACCTGGGTATCGTGAAAAAGAGCGGGTCCTGGTTCAGTTATGGCGAAACAAGGTTGGGACAGGGACGTGATGCAGTAAAAAACCTGCTCAGGGATAATCCTGAACTTTCCGACGAGATAGAAGCCAAGATCAAGAGCACCATCAAAAGCACTGAAGAATAGGGCTCTAATATTTGTTATTGCACTTTTTTCTTAACTTAGGGCAAACCTCAATACAGGCCCGGGTATGAATTTTCTGCTTCATTTCATATTTATAGCAGCATTTTTACTCATCTACATTATTGCGATCATCATCCTGAAACCATTCAGGATCCATCGCAAGCGTCCGTTGTCCACCGTGTTCATTAAAGCCAGCTACCTGGTATACCTGGCATGCTTCATGTTGATGGCATATCTCATCCTTTTCTTCTCGGCCAATTCGGAACCCGCTGAAGATGTGGATGAAGAGAGGATCCTCAATGCACTCACGGTATTCAGCGTCCTGGCGTTTTTCATCCCCAATATCGGGATCATGATCCGCAGGAGGATCAACTCCTGGCGGGTGACCTACAACTACGTGATTACTGCCCTCAACATCCTGATATCACTGGGTTTGATCTGGTTCATCATGGATCTGCCCTGGCAGTTTAAATAGGGTTCACTGCTCCATTTCAGCCTCCCTTATCTGCTCAACTGCCCTCTCCAGTTTCTCCCCGAGCAACCACCTTCCCTCAAGCCAGTGAATTTTTATTCCCCGGCGCTCCATTCCCCGGAAATAGGTCATTTGTCTCTTGGCAAACTGGTGTATGGCAGTATTCAGTTTCAGGAACATCTCCTCATAGGACAGCTCATTGAGTATGAACTTTGAGACATAGCGGTATTCAAGACCATAGTAGTCCATCTTCTCAGCAGTTACCCCCAGTGCCATTAATCCCTGAACCTCCTCTACCATGCCCTGGTCAAGCCTCTTTTTCAACCGCTCGGTGATCCTTTCCCTCCGGAGATTCCTTTCATATCTGATGCCAAATACGAGGGGCCTCAACACCTCCTCCACCTGGGGTTCTTCCGGTAATGAGGATTGGTACATGGCGATCTCAATGGCACGGATGATCCGTTTCCGGTTGACAGTGTCCGAGACATTATGAAGGGGTCCATATAGTTTCAGGATCCCCTCCAGTTCCTTTAAACTCTTACTTTTCATTGACTCTCTCAACTCCCTGTTCAAAGGTACCCTGAGCATCTGGTAATTTCTCAATACTGCCTCCAGGTAGAGCCCCGAACCGCCGCACAGCAGCGGCAGCTTTGCCCGGTCGGTAATGTCCGTGAAAACCCTCAGGAAATCCAGCTTGTAGAGATAGAGATTATACTCGAACCCGGGATCCATGATGTCTATAAGGTGCACAGGGATCGTCTTCCCTTCCACAAGGTAATCGGCGTAATCCTTGCCGGTACCTATGTCCATCCCCCTGTATACCTGCCTGGAGTCCGCTGAAATGATCTCTCCACCTGTGCGGCCGGCCAGGTGGGCTGCAAATTCGGTTTTCCCTGCCGCGGTATGACCCAGTACGGCCACCAGGTTGATTTTTCTTGGCTCCATATGCTCCAAATATACCCAAATAACCGGTTTTTTATACCTTTGAGGACGCTTGAGGTCATGGCCAACAAGATCAACATAAGAAATAAAAAGGCTTACCACGATTACGAGATCCTGGATAAGTACGTAGCCGGGTTGCAGCTGCAGGGGACAGAGATCAAATCCATCCGTCTGGGAAAGGTGAGCCTGGTGGAGTCCTATTGCATTTTCATGCAAAATGAATTGTATGTAAGGGGAATGCAGATTGCAGACTATGCCTGGGGAAGCTTTAACAAGCATGTCCCGGGACGTGACCGAAAATTGTTGATGAACCGCCATGAATTGAAAAAACTTCAGCGCAAAACCAGGGAGAGTGGCCACACCATTGTTGCCCTCAGGATCTTTATCTCCGATGCGGGATACGCAAAACTGGAGATCGGCCTGGCCAGGGGGAAAAAAGAGTATGACAAACGGGAGACCATCAAACGGAAGGATACCCAGCGCCAGATGGCCAGGTTACAAAAAATTAAGTAGGATCCCCTTACTGTGAGAAGAAGAATTCGTTGACATCCCTCAGCTCTTCCAGGGTCAGGTCCAGCTGAAAATCAAAGAACAGATCAATGGTTTTCAGAAGCTCATCGAAAGAGAGGTATCCATCCTCATCAGTGTCCAGGGACTTATAACGTTCCGGCATCTCAACCGATGATCCCAGGATGTACTCGTACTTGATCAGTGAAAAATATGCAGCCACATCGCCTCGGTCCATGGCCCTGTCCCGCTGCTGCATCACCTGCAGAAACTCATCCTCACTGACCGTTACTCCATCCGCATTGACCCATGCATTCCTGGCACTTCCCGGTTCCAGGTCAAGGTAGTCGGGGACCCCGTCCCCATCTCCGTCAAGGGGACAACCCAGGGTGTCCACCTGAACCCCGGCAGGTGTACCCGGACAATGGTCCGCCACGTCCACGATGAAATCACCGTCCTCATCATCAAATAACAGGGGATCAAACTCGGCGTCGGCATAAAGCAGATCCACCACCCTGGTGGCCGGATCAGAAAATAGGTCGAAATGAAACGTCAGGTGGGAAAAGATATAACTGTCGTTCCCCTTTGCTCCCTTGATGCTGGTCCCTTCATAGGCTACATTATCCAGCACGTCGGTCAGTGCATAATGATAGGACATGCCCAGGCTGAAAAATGCCCTCCGGTCTATTCTGAAGTGAATGCCAGCACCCACGGGGATGGAGAAGGCCCTCTGGCTGTAATCCCCCAGCCCGAATTCATTGACCTCCCTGGTCCTGAGATCCGTTTCATAGACATAATCCCTGTAGAGCATGGAAGCGCCTGAAACGGGCTCCTCGTTGTCCCTAATCGAACCGTCGGACCAGTAGTGGTACAAGGTGCCGTTTTTGTCCACCAGGTCCCCTTTGGAGCTGAAGTTTATGCTCTCCAGTCCCAATGACAGATAGGGCCTGACAGGTGCACTGCTGGAGAAGAGATGCCCGAACCTGTACTCCATGTTTAACCCGATGGAGTTTAAGGAGGTTTCAAAATTCAGGTTCCTGGAAATATCAGAATAGGAATATTCATTGCCTCCAAGCTTTCCAATCATGAAATTGAAATTAGCCACGAAGTATTGTTTCTTATCCACAAAGGCAGAGACCCCAATCTGCGCGGCATAGTTCCCGATTGAAGGGGTATTGAGGCTGTTCTTTACATCGCCATGAAAATTCAAAACTCCATATGAAATGGATACCACCGGTTTGTATACGGGGTTTTCAACTGTATCGATCCGTTGCAGGAGGGAGTCATAGTTAATATCCTGTCCATGAACCAGCACAGGTAACAGGATCATCCCTAAGAGGCAAATTCTGTATGAAATGGATCGAGGCAACTGTTAAAATTTACAGGTCATTAACGCACTACCGACTCGATGGGAACACGGTTTCCATCCCTGTAGGCCACCACAAAGGAGCCTTCCACCAGAGGAAGCATTTCAACCTGGTCCCTGTAAGCCACGGCCTGGTCATAGCTCTGGAACGAACCGGCGGTATATTTATACCAGCCCTCATGCCGCTCCACCATCACCTCCCTGTCTACCCCGGCATCCCTGAAGTAAGTGCGGCCGTCGAATGCCGTTTGATTGGCTGTTACCTGAACCCGGTAGTAGATACCCGAGCCCGCAGCCAGCACCCTGGTATTCGCGATGGTATTCCCCGAAGCGCCGGCCGGCTCTGAACGGTTCACATTGGTGGGTGGCTTTGTTTCTGTAACCCGGGTGGTTTCCGTGGGTGGTTTTTGAGTTGTCTCCGAGGATTTTTTTGCCCCTGGGGGAATATTTCCCGAAACCAGCAGGTTCCTCTTTTCAGTGGCCGAGAGCCCTGCGATATCCACATCCATCTGTTTCACTTCCACCAGCTTGTTTTCGGCCCCCGAGGTATAGGTGACCAGGCCTTCAATTACCATATTCCCTTGTGGTTCACCCTGTTTGGGAACCAATTTGTAAACTACTTCGAACTCCGGCGTTTCCGGGAGCTTCATCCAGATAAATTTCACAGTGGAGGCCGCATAGGAGACAATGCCATCATGGGAATCCACCTCCTCGAAAATATAGCCTGAAGGGATGGTCTCCTCAATCTTGGCATATTTGCTGCCGGAGGGGTTATGGATGAGCAGGTGGACCAGGTAGGCGCCGGAACCCTGCAAAACCGGTTTCTGGCGAACTGCCACCGCAAATGCCTCAGGCTGGGCAGCGGTAGAAGCTACTGGCTCAGTATCCCCTTTAAAATCCTTAATGTCCACGACCATCGCGGGATCGACCGAAGCGCTGGGTATGATCTGGATCTCCTTGCTTTCATCGAAATTCAAGAATTTCCTTTCCGCATCAACCACGTAGGCAAAAACACCCCCGAGTATGAATGATCCTTTAAGCCTTTTGTTTACCATGATGTTATAGGTCACTCTTACGTTATCGGTATCAGGAAGTTTCAGCCAGATGATCCTGATCCGCTGGTTGTCAAAACTGAAGTCAGCATTGGGTGAGCTCACATTGGTGGCCGTCAGTCCCAGAGGAAGATCCTGTGAAAACCGCGAGTAATCTGTAAGTGACCCCTTTTGGATGGTCACCGTCACCGTGAATTCCTCACCGGCTTTGACCTGCGCTGGATGATCAATGGATATTTCCACATCCTGCCCCATTGACGCCATTGAAACGCATAGCATGGATATGACGATACAATATGATAGGTACTTCATCATTGGATTCGTAAAATTTTGATACAATGTACAAAATAAATGCATAAATAATCGTTGCATTTACTAACACCGCAATGACCGGAACGTTTAGAAATTGGGACTTAAGAGGTACCTGGAGTAGAACTTATTAATGACTTCAACTGCTTCATCCGCTGTTTCCACCAACGTAAAAAGGTCAAGGTCCTCCGGACTGATGTTTCTCTGTTCCATCTGCACCACGTTCTGGATCCATTCCACAAGACCACTCCAGAAAGCGCGTCCCACAAGCACGATGGGGAACTTCCCGATCTTACCGGTCTGTATCAGTGTGGCCGACTCAAAAAACTCATCGAAGGTTCCGAAACCTCCGGGAAGCACGATAAAACCCTGGGCATATTTCTGAAACATCACTTTCCTTACAAAGAAATGCTTGAAGGTGATCAGTTTATCATGATCGATATAGGGGTTTGAGCTCTGCTCAAAAGGCAGTTCGATGTTGAGCCCCACACTGATTCCATCTCCCCTTTGGGCACCTTTGTTGGCGGCCTCCATGATACCGGGGCCTCCCCCGGTGATCACTCCGTATCCGCTTTGGGTAAGCTTGTGGGCTATCTCTTCGGCAAGCTGGTAGTACTTGTTATCGGGTCCCGACCTGGCAGAACCGAATATGGAAACGCAGGGTCCGATGGAGGCCATCTTCTCAAATCCTTCTACAAATTCGGCCATGACCTTAAAAATCTGCCACGAATCGGAGGCTTTTATTTCATTCCAGGTCTTCTGGTTGAATGCCTTTTTGATCTTGTCTTCATCTGAAACCATATGGGAAATGATTTTATAACTTGAAATCCAATGTAGTCATTTTATTCAAAAGCAAGTTCTTCCCTCAGGAAATTACCCGTATAACTCTCGGTGACCTGTGCCACCTCCTCCGGGGTCCCGGTGGCCAGGACGGTGCCTCCTTTGTGGCCACCCTCCTTTCCCAGGTCGATGATGTGGTCGGCCACTTTAATCACATCCATGTTGTGTTCGATCATGATCACACTGTTGCCTTTGTTCACCAGCCTGGAGATCACATCCAACAAAACCCGTACGTCTTCAAAATGCAATCCAGTCGTGGGTTCGTCAAGGATGTAAAGTGTTTTCCCTGTATCCTTTTTAGCCAGCTCGGCCGAAAGCTTCACCCGCTGCGATTCTCCCCCCGAAAGGGTGGTAGAAGGCTGGCCAAGGCGGATGTATCCCAGGCCTACATCCTGGAGAGTCTTCAGTTTCCGCAGAATGGCAGGCACACTTGCAAAGAACTCCACAGCCTGGTTTATGCTCATCTTCAGTACATCGTTGATGTTGTGGTCCTTGAACCTGACTTCCAGGGTTTCACGATTGTAGCGCTTGCCGTTGCAGGTCTTACACTGCACATACACATCCGGGAGGAAATTCATTTCAATGGTTTGCACACCGGCTCCGCCACATGTTTCACACCGGCCGCCCTTCACATTGAATGAAAACCTGCTTGCCTTGTATCCCCTAATTTTCGCATCAGGGGTCTGCTCGAACAATTTCCTGATGTCATTGAAGACCCCGGTATAGGTAGCCGGATTGGACCTTGGTGTCCTGCCGAGTGGCGACTGGTCCACTTCAATGACCTTATCCACAAATTCAAGTCCCTCCAGCGAATCATAGGAGAGCGGATCCTTGTTTGATTTATAGAGCCTCTGGCTTATGATGGGTTGCAGGGTCTCATTGATCAGGGTGGATTTGCCACTCCCGCTTACGCCGGTCACACAGATGAACGTCCCCAGGGGGAAGCTCACGTTCACACCCTTCAGGTTGTTCCCCGAGGCACCCTTGAGAAGAAGGATCTTGCCGTTTCCCGGCCTTCTTTTGTCAGGAACGGTTATTTCCCTGGCATGGTTCAGGTACTCCCCTGTAAGTGAATGACTTTCCAGGATTTTCCGGGGTGGACCGGACGCAACCAGTTCTCCCCCCAGCCTCCCTGCCCCGGGTCCAAGGTCCACAATGTGATCGGCCGAAAGGATCATTTCGCGGTCATGTTCCACCACGATCACCGAATTGCCCTGGTCACGCAGGCTCTGGAGTGAAGCGATAAGTTTCCGGTTGTCCCTCTGGTGCAGTCCGATGCTGGGTTCATCAAGGATATAGAGTACATTCACCAACCTTGATCCGATCTGTGTGGCCAGCCTTATTCGCTGGCTCTCGCCCCCTGAAAGGGATCTTGCGCTTCTGTGCAGGGAAAGATAGTTCAGTCCCACATCCATCATGAATCCCAACCTGCTTCTGATCTCCTTAAGGATATCCCTTGCAATGATGTTTTGACGTTCACTGAGGTTGTTTTCGATATTCATAAACCACTCTGTGAGACCGCCGATATCCATGGCGGCCAGTTCCGCTATGTTCTTCCCGTGAATCCGGAAATAAAGGGCTTCTGGTTTAAGCCTGTTGCCATTGCAGTGCGGACAGGTTACTTTCTTGATAAATTGGCGGACAGGTTGACTCTCGTTGCGGCCGTTGTCGCCGTTGGCACTGGAATGCACATGACTGATGATCCCGTCAAAGCTGAGGAAATAATTTGAGGTTGCCCCCAGGGGTGTATTCTGGAGTTTCAGAGGTTCTTCGGAACCAAACAGGATGCAGTGAAGCGCTTTCTCGGGGATCTCCTTTACCGGGGTGTCCAATGTGAAGCCATACCTGGATGCTATGGCCTCTAACTGCCAAAATATAAGCGCGTTCCTGTAAGGGCCCACAGGTACCAGTGCGCCCTTGCGGATGCTGATGGAATCATCAGGGATAATCTTTCTGATATCCACGTCGTTGATGGTACCCAATCCATTGCAATGTTCGCAGGCACCCTGGGGTGAGTTGAATGAAAAACTGTGGGGGGCAGGTTCGTTGTAGGATATACCTGAGGTGGGACACATCAGCTGACTGGAAAAATACCTTGGCTCCTTCCCGTCCTTTTCCAGGATCATGGTCACACCTTTGCCCTGCTTCAATGCCGTAGAGAGCGATTTCTTCATCCGGCCCCTGTCCTGTTCCCGGGCCGTGAGCCTGTCGATCACAATTTCGATGTCATGATTCTTATATCGGTCGATCCGCATGCCCTGGACAACCTCCTCGATCTCTCCATCGATGCGGGCATAGATATACCCGTTTCTCCTGATCTGCTCAAACAGCTCACGGTAATGGCCCTTTCTCCCCCTGACCACAGGTGCCAGCACATAAATCTTTTGATCCCTGAAAGCCTCAATAATAATATCCAGGATTTGATCTTCGGTATACTTCACCATCTTCTCACCCGTCACGTAGGAGTAGGCATCGGAGGCCCTGGCAAATAACAACCTCAGGAAATCGTATATTTCAGTGACTGTTCCGACCGTGGAGCGTGGATTCCTGTTGGTGGTCTTCTGTTCAATGGAGATCACGGGGCTCAGACCGGTGATCTTATCCACGTCAGGCCGCTCCATGTTCCCCAGGAATTGCCGGGCATATGCATTCAGGGTTTCAATGTAGCGCCTCTGTCCTTCCGCATAGATGGTATCAAATGCAAGGGAAGATTTGCCGCTGCCGCTCAAGCCGGTAACCACGGTGAGCTTGTTCCTGGGAATGGATACATCAATGTTCTTGAGGTTATGCACCCGGGCACCAAGCACCTCTATTTTAGGCTCATTCCCTTTCACTTTGATTCCCATGCATCGGGTCGGCGAAACCCTTTTTCAGGCAAAATAATCTCATAGCGCTTCCTTCCCGGATTGGACAGCTGCGAATCACGCAACCAGGGATTCAGGTATTTCAGGATCTTGTAGTTGGTTCCGTAATCCCTTGCGAAATCAGCGAAATCAGCCACCGCACTGTCAATCTCCACGGTATAGACTGGGATCTCCGGGTAGAGCTCATGTTCCTCCAGCTCGAATCCATAGGCTTCAGGATCCTCAAAGATCAGCTTGAAGGCCAGTACCCTGTAAAGGTACCTTGCGGTCTCCTCGTTGAGCAGCAAGTCATAATAGTTTTCTTTTTTCTGCCGTTCGATCTGGCGATCCACGCCCTTCCTCCCCGCATTATAGGAAGCAGCGGTCATGGTCCAGTTCCCGTACTTCCGGTAGGACTCAATTAAATACCTGCAGGCAACCTCTGTGGATTTGGACACATGGTACCGTTCATCCACCTCAAGGTTGACCTCCAGCCCGTATTCCATTGCTGTTCCCTTGAGCAATTGCCAGAATCCGACCGCTTTGGCCGGGGATACCGCCTGGGTCAACCCGCTTTCCGCAACGGCCAGGTATTTGAAATCATCGGGGACCAGGTTCTCTCGCAGCACTTCCTCGATCTCGGGAAAATACCGATTGGCCATTTTGATCAGCCTGATGGTCTGGGAATGGAAATAGGTATTGGACAGCAACTCCCTGTCCAAGGCTTCCCGCACATCAAAAAGATCAAGCGGGACCGGCTCCCCGGCAAAGGTGAGCCTTTTGGGTATCTCCACCCCGTTCACCACATAGGCCTCTCCTTCACCCGGCTTAAGTGTCTCATTATCCAGGCCACCCGAATAGGCGGTTTTTGCAAGGAGCACCACTGCCACACCTGCAGTTGCAATAAGCAGCATATGCCCCCGTCCCCGTATTCTAATCCTCTGGTCAGTTCTTTCCTTCATTTTTTCCTCGAATAGCAATCCGCAAAATTACGGATTTGTTTCCATTCCACTATGGAATGGGAGTGCTAAGTTTAGTAACAAAAATTCGAAGGAGTTGTTCCTAGAAGGTATAGCTCAGCCCGGTATAGAATCCAATTGCATAGGGCCGGGTGGACGGAAGGGTATTGTCGTTCACCGAATTGAGAAAATATCGGAACCTGGGCTCCATGTGCAGGCTGATCTTCTCGTGGAGGTGATATACCATTCCCAGTCCCGCATTCCCCGAATAATTGACACTCCTGATATTGGTGAGGTAACCGATTTCACTTTCTCCCGCAGCGGTCTCCATGGTTACATAATTATTGACCAGGAAATTTGTACTTATACCCCCTACGAGTTGAAGTTCTATGATCCTGTCAACCACTGTGTAACGGAGATTAAAAGGCAATTCAAGGTAATCGAGATGCTGTCGGATCCCCTGGTCGGAGGCGTAAATATCCCCTGATGCAATCGCAATATCTGTGAAAGAATTTGATTCACTTGCAGCATTCAACTTGTAATTGTTCACATAGACCTCACCGGAAATGGCCACTATGTTTCCGATGGAATTGGTGACGGTCGTCACACCTGTCCGCTTACCCGCCTGTCCAACGGGACTTAAATCAATGGATTGATTGACCAGCTGTATACCTTCAGCACCGATGGAAACGCCCATTTTGTTATAAAAAACCCCGGTTTCAATGGCCAGCCTGGAAGCAGCCCTGTAGCTTACATTCACACCGCCTGCATAAGCAATCATCCCGGATTCAAAATCGGCGGCTCCTGACATCACATTTGCCTCCGCATCCCTGAAACTATAGAGCGGAGAAAGTGCGGCACCTACAATCCACCTGGGTCCGTCGCGCGGTTCTACGGGCAACTCCTGGAGTGGACCGGTGGCAGGATCTGTCGCAACTGTGATTTCCCCGGGATCTGTCGCAAGGGCGATTTCTTCAGGATCAGGAAGGGGATCCTCGATCCCTTTTATGCCCACCTCACCACCTTCCATATCCGGTACCGGTTCTTCATTTACCACGGGGGGGGGCATCTCCTGACCATTTTCCACGGGTGGTGTGGCCGCCGCAAGGGGTTCCTCTTTTAGTATGGTTGCCGCATGCACTGCAGGGGATTCAACTGCGAGTTCCTCAAGGCTCCTGACTACCTTTTCCTCCAGGATGCCAGGCCGGCGGGTAGAAACTCCCCGTGAGGGCTGCTCCCCTTCAAGGGTGAGTTCAACCGGGCGGTCCGGCATGTTTCCCGGTTCCAAACTCCCATCAGAAGGAGCCAAAGGCCCCTGTTCAATGGTCCCTGCTATTCCTGAAGCATCCTCTCCCCGCTGTCCAAAAAAGGTGATCCCCAGGGTAACCGCCAGCGCCAGTGATGCGGCAGCTGAAAGGGTGATGATGATCATGCTTCTTCTGCCCCTGCCCCCAAGCTGGGAAGCAATGGCATCCCACACATGGGCAGGCGGATTTACCTGGTAGTCTTCCAGTTTTCCCTTCAGGAATCCTTTATTGCTGTTTGGTTGATCGTTCATCTTACTATCGCTGAACCATAGTTCTGATTAATCTTTTCCTTTAAAATGGCCCTTGCCCGTGAAAGGTTCGACTTGGAAGTTCCCACCGAAATCCCAAGCGTTTCGCTGATCTCCTGGTGACTGTATCCTTCAATTGCGTAGAGGTTAAATACCATGCGGTACCTGGGGGTCAGGGTCTGGATCATGGCCACCAGCTCTTCACAGGTAAGCTCCTCGAAAATCCCGTCACCCTGCACTTCCGGCACCTCTCCCCTCACGTCATCCACCCTCTGCAGGATCACCTGGCTGCGGTATCTCTCCAACGATGTATTGATCATCAGCCTTCTGATCCATCCCGGAAATGCATCCGGGTTTTGTACCTGGTGCAACTTCGCAAATACCTTTATGAACCCTTCCTGGAGGATATCCTGTGCATCTTCCTCACTGGAGGCATACTGCAGGCAAATCCCATACATTGCAGGTGCAAACCTCCTGTAGAGTGCTTCCTGGCTCTTTGATCTGCCTTTCTTGCACTCATTCAATAGTATCTCCAGTTTTTCTGCCAATCCAGTTTTCCTCCCTTGACAAATTTATGCAAATTGGCAGGATATCACATCCTTTACTTACACCTGTATGATGAGGGGACTTTGAAAAAGGTTGCGTGGCAGGATTTTTGTAGTAATGCCATGGGCACGCAACCTCCGGGTAGCCGCCACCCTCTTGAATACAAAGTCTGAAAAAAAGAATAGATATGAAATCACCCGTTTACCTGATGATCATTGTCCTGACCATGACCGGCCTGGGGACCGGTTGCAGTCAGGAACCCGGCGATCCGGTGTTCGAGTACAACCTGAAGTCGGCCACCATCATTGAAACCAACAATGACTTTGGCCTCAAACTTTTCAGGAATGTGATCGCCGAAGAAAATCAGCCCAACATCATGATCTCACCTGCTTCGGTGAGCATTGCGTTGGGAATGGCCTACAACGGCGCGGAGAACAGCACTCGGGATGCCTTTGAGGAGATCCTCAATTACCAGGGGCTTACCCGCATGGAGATCAATGAGATTACCCGGGAGTTGATCAACGTGCTGGTAACCAATTCCAGTGGGAACGTGGTAGAGATCGCCAATTCCATTTGGTATGACCAGGGGTTCCCGGTGGAACAGGAGTTTATCGACCTCAACTCAACCTATTACGATGCGGAGGTACGCGAAATCGACTTCAGGAAAGCCCAGGCTGTGAAGACCATCAACGATTGGGTGAGCGGCAAGACCAATGGGAAAATTGACGAGATCATCGAGGCCATTGATCCCGACATGATGATGATCCTGATCAATGCCATCTATTTTAACTGTCTCTGGGATGTGGAATTTAAACCCGGGGATACCAGGGATGCTCCCTTCTTTACCGAAATGGGTACACTTTTTCGACAGGTGGAGATGATGCACCTGGAAAGCAATTTTAACACCCTCCATACCGAAGGATTCAGTGCGGTGGAACTCCCCTATAAAAAAGGGAAATTCAGCATGTTCCTGTTTCTTCCCGGGGAAGGCTCATCGGTGGACAGCCTGGCGGGTGAGCTGGATGGAGATAGCTGGAAAGCTTTATCGGAAGCATTTACCGAGCGGAAGAACTTCACTGTGGAGATGCCCAGGTTCAAATTTGAGTTCGAACGTTCGCTCCTGGATGACCTGCGAGCCATGGGGCTTGGTATCGCATTCACCGATGGTGCCGACTTCTCGGGAATCAGTCCCGTGGAGCTGTTGATTTCCGACGTGATCCATAAGACCTACATAGATGTGAATGAAAAAGGGACAGAAGCTGCTGCAGTCACCGGCGTAATTATGGAGACCACATCACTGGGTCCCCCCTCCTTTATCAGGCTGGACCGGCCATTCCTCTTTGCCATTGCGGAGAAGAGCTCCAGGTCGATCCTGTTCATCGGAAAAGTCACAGAACCCTCTTATGAAAATTAGGGTTAGTAAGCGAGTGTGATGTGACAGCAAGAGACCGTCTCGTGAAGACGGTCTCTATCTTTTCAGGGGTATCAAACGCTATTGGATCCCAAGGCGTGCCGCTTCCTCCGGCTCCTGTTGCTTTAATAGCTCGAAACTTGCATATTGTGTAAGGATATTGAAATCGGCCAGCAATTCACGCACCTCTTCATCCTGGAAGTATGTGTTCACCGCCTCACTGTAAACCGTATAAACCGGATCACCATATAGGGCCTGAAGTCCGATCCGGATGTTCAGGTCTAACTTTGACCGGTCAGCCTCCTCCATGGCCTCTCTCTTCTTGCCCAATTCCACCAGTTCAAGCACATATTTTTCTTTTAACTGGGCCAGTTTCGGTCCTACCTCCGATGCAGGGGGTGAATCCTTCACAATGGTCCCCACCTCCTCAAGGGCGCGGGAATAGAGATCGCTTATTTTTTTACCAACTTCTTCAGGGGTCAGTTCTATGGGTTTGACCTCGCCCGCAACATCCTCTGACCCTGGTTTGGGCCCACTGCTGCCACAGGATGATACTGCCATTCCAAGGATCACAAGAAATGCAAAAAATGATAAGGGTAGTTTCATAATAATTCCTCCTTTTTAGGTTTTTGATCAGAAGGTTCCTATCTCCTGATCGCAAAAGATAGCAAGTTTATAGCATTGCACCCAATTCCAGGAGAAGAATACGCCCAGGGGGCCCTTTGAACAGGATCTTTCCCGGAAAATTAGTATACTAGCGTTTCCGTAAATCATCTTGAAAATGAAGTACAGAACCTTTGGAAAAACAGGATTGGACATTTCCGTGCTCGGATTTGGATGCATGCGACTTCCTGTGGTGGGTGGGAAGATCACCCATATTGATGAAGAGAAAGCCACCCGAATGATCCGCCATGCCATTGACAGTGGCGTGAATTATATTGACACTGCATATCCCTACCACGCCGAGGACTTCTCCAAAGCAGGTTCAAGTGAGCCTTTCCTGGCAAAAGCCC